>DATDAP010000411.1:0-8508 GCA_036525335.1 Microlunatus sp.
GTGGATGCCCGCCCCCAGCACCGCGTTCTCCACGATGCGGGCGTGGCCGAGGATCCTCTCCGCCATCGGGTCGGCATCGACGACGGCCCGGAACCCTTCCCCGGCGACGAAGTCGGCGTTCAGCAGCTCGGCGAACCCGGCTGGCCTGCCCTGGCTCACCGGCACCAGCGTCGCCATCTTGTTGCCCAGGTCGTTGCGGCCGTAGACGCGGGCGGCGTCCTTGATGGCGCGCTTGGTCCTGGCCATCGCGAACGTGCCCAGCCGGGCGACGAAAGCGGAGCCGTACAAGTCGCGCAGGTGAGCGTGGATCTCAGGGATGCGCCGCTGCTCGAAGTCGACGTCGATGTCCGGCATGTCGGTCCTGCCGGGCTCGAGGAACCGCTCGAACAGCAGGTTCGCCGCCAGCGGTTCCACGTCGGTGATCCGCAGGCTGTACGCAAGGCAGGAGCCGGACGCCGACCCACGGCCGGGACCCACGAGGATCCCCTGAGTGCGGGCCCACGAGACCAGCTCATGAAGGATGATGAAATACACTCCGAACCCCAACGAGTTGATGACGTCGCTCTCATGCCGCAGCCGCTGCTTGACCTCCGCGGGTAGCGGGGACCCGTACCGCTGGACGGCACCCCGCAGGACCAGGTGGTGCAGGTAGGACTCGTAGTCGTCGAACCCGTCAGGCAGGGTGAAACGCGGCATCCGGAAGCGAGACTCCGGCAGCACCCAGTCCTCGACCCGGTCGGCGACGGCGACGGTGGCGGTGCAGGCGTCCTGCCAGCGAAGCGAGTCGGGCCGCAGGGTCCGCATCTCGGCCTCGGTGCGCAGGTGGTAGCCGGTGCCGTTGAACTTGAACCGCTTCGGGTCGTCCAGGGTGGCCTTCGACTGGGCGGCCAGCCACACCTCGTGGGTCTCGCAGTCGTCGTCGTGAACGAAATGGGCGTCGTTGGTGGCGACCATGGTGAGGCAGTGCCGATCGGCCAACGCCGCCAGAGGCTTCAACACCGCCGTTTCCGCACCGATGCCGTGGTCCATGATCTCGACGTAGACGTTCTCTGCGCCGACGGCATCCATCAACCGCAGCAGGTTGGCCTCCGCCAACTCATCGTCGCCGCGGGCTAGGGGACCGGCGACCGGGCCGCCCAGGCATCCGGTCAGCACGATCAAGCCCTCACCGTGCTCGGCGAGCAGGTCGAAGTCCGCGAGAGGTCTACCACGGAACGACTCCTGAGCCTTGTTGCTGATCTTGACCAGGTTCAGCCAGCCGGCCGGGGCGGCGGCCAGCACCGTCAGGTGCTGGTTCGACTTCCGCTTCGTGCCGGACTGCTCCTCGCCGCCGTCGATGTCAGCCGCGTCGCCGGGCACCTGGATGATCTGCGGGTCAAACCGGGAGCCGATCGCCAGATAGAGCTCACTGCCCAAGATCGGCTTGATGCCGGCCGCCTTGCACGCGTGCGCGTGCTTCCACGCCCCGGCGAGAGTGCCGTGGTCCGTGATAGCCAGCGCCTGCTGGCCGTCTGCCGCAGCCGCGGCCACAACGTTGCCGACTCGTCCCATCCCGTCCAGCAAGCTGTACTCGGTGTGCGTGTGGAGGTGGACGAAGCCGTCGGAGGGTCGGGCCATGCCGATCAGGTGTGCGGCAACGCCGGACTCACCAACCCGGCGCGGTCACTGCCCACGGCAGAGTCACAGGGCAGCTGCTGCGGAGGCCCGCAGCATCGCCAATGCTCCGCTCGGCCGGGCGTGTTGAGGCCGCCGCTCGGCCGGCTCACCTGTCCACCGGTCCTGCGTCTCCCACAGGTCGTGGGCGGCTAGATCGGCGGCGTCGTCGGGATGGAACTCGCCCAGTACCGACCGGACCGCACCCATCATCTCGGCATAGTCGTCCGGACCGAACCCGTGCACCCGGCCGACCAAAGCCCGATGCCGCAGGGCGATCTCGGCGACCACCACCGCCTCGGGCACGGCGTGCTCAACGCTCACGTCCAGCCCGGCTTCGGCCAGCGCCTCGACGGCGTCCCACACCAGCTGGGCGGAGAAGCACTCGTGGTACAGCCGCACCAGGTTGCCGCGGACGGTGTCGTTGGCGGCCAGGTACATCCGGATCGGGGCCAGCGGGCCGCTCATCGTCCCACCGCAGCAGCGGTCCGGGTCCGGCCCTGCAGTGAATGCGTCCAGGCGGTGTGGATCGCCGCGTGCGTGTAGGCGGCCCACCAGTCCCGCAGCTCGTCACGCCACGCGGCCACAGCGTCGGCCTCGGTCAGGTAGTCCTCCCGGACCCGGTCCAGCGAGATCGGGTGGGCTGTGTCAGGGTCGAGGAATCCAGGATCCAGGTCGTCGGGGTCGGTGTCTTCCATCTGGTCCCACCGGGCAGAGGCCCGCTCGATCTCGACGAGATGCCCGGCCAGCTCGTCGCGGTACAGACCGGGCAGGTGCCGGGTCAGCACCGCTCGGACCTGCTCGCGGGTCAGCAACGCGGGAAGCCCGTCCTCGTGGTCGGGCAGGCCGGCGCGCACCACAGACATCAGGTCCCCGCTGCAGGCGTCACCGGCGCCCATCCATGCGACCGGGTGCGGAACGCCGGACCTCGGCGCGGCCGAAGCATCCAGGTCGAGGTCGGACTCGGCGAGGCCGCTGGAAGCGAACTGGCCACCGGCGGGCGAACCAGCGGGACGGCGTGCAGGTGTCGAGGTGCTCACACCACGCAGGTGTGCGGCGCTCAGTTAGCCAGCCAACAAGAGCGACGAGGCCGCATTGTCGACTGGTTGACGGTGGCGGCAGATGCGAGCAGCCGCCCGGCCCGAAGGCCGAGCGGCTGTCCATCCACGCGCGGGTCACCTTCTCCGCGATATAGCCGGTGACCACAGTGGCCACGGTGACCAAGGCCCACAGGACCACGGCCTGCACCATGACCGCGCAGGCAGCCAGGAGGAAGCCGATGAACATCATCACCGGCTGCCCGTTGTCGCGCTCGAAGGCGACGTAAGCAGTGGCGATGATCCCGACGAACAGGACCAGCCCAGCGATCATCGAGCCGATCCCGATGGTCAGCGAAGCGATGTGGAGAACACCTTGCTCGCCCGGCGTGCCCGAAGCTGAACGCCCTCAGCGGGTGTCGTCGGGGCGATGGTTGTCCCGGCCATCAGGACCACGAGACCTTGTGGCCCTTGGCCCAGGCATAGACGTCGTCGTTGTCGTAGACCAGCGAGACCTGGGTGGCGCACTTCCCGCGCCCCTCGTCGTAGCCCTCGACCGCCAGGTAGTAGGCCTTGCCCTTGCCGGTCCACCAGTTGGCCATGCGCGGGTTGTCCTCATCGTCGATCTTCGACTCCCAGCCCGCGCCCTTGACGATCTTCTGGACCTCGCGGAGCGTGAGGCACTTCTGCTTGTCGGCCTCGCGAACGGCCTTCCGGCCCTCCTTGACCGTGACGCTGCCCTCTTTCTTGTAGACCTTGGCCGCGTCAGCAGTCGGGGCGGTCAGCGCGAGGCCTCCTGCGCCGATGGCAACCGCAGCACCGACGGCGGCGATGCGGGTGATGATCTTGCTCATGGTTCTTTGTTCCCCCTGAAACATGGTGATGGCTGAGGCTTAGTTACCCCGCTCACCAGAGAATCAGGAGGCCCGAACGGAACGGCCAGTCCCACGCCCGGGTCAAGAAGATCATCGGCGGGCCGGCCAGATTCAAAGACACGGATGACTGGCTCCCGCTGTACGGCTGGCCCGCCGACGACGGCAGCTACCTGTACGCCTTCGGTTTCGCGGACGGCCAACTCTGGTACCGCGACCAGACCAGACTCTGATCGGCACCCCCTCGGACTGAGCCTTCAGCTCCCGAGAAGGGTGCTGCGCCACCAGCGGTTCTCCATCCGGTCCGCCTCCTCCTCGGCCTGACGCGAGCCGACGAACTCGTCCTCCGGCCGGGTGTAGAAGTCGTCGTTGTCGCCGTAGCCGGAGGAGCCGTGCGCCCAGCGGGGCAGTGGCGCGCCGATGTCGGCGAAGTCCGTGTCGGAGGGGGTCCAGTCGGCGTCGGTCGGTGCCGTCGGGTCGACCAGGGTCAGGTCCACGCCTGACTCGGTGCGGCGGGTCGGGGCGAAGCGGCCACCGGCGGGAGAGCCGGCGGCGTGGCGGGCAGGATTGCTGTGCTCGTGCTCGGGTGCGCTCATATGACCCAGGTGTGCGGCGAAGCCTGATCCAGCAGTACGTGTGGTGTCGGAGCTCGGGTCTACCGTTTGGACGTGACGGTCGAGCCGGTGCGCCAGCAGCCCCTGCCCTTGGTGGGCGGCGAGGCCGCGACGCGGCTCGAGGCGCTGCTGCAGGAGTCGACGGCGGCGGAGACTCGGCGGGCCTACCGGGCCGACTGGAACGCATGGCTGTACTGGTGCGACCGCACCGGCAACGTCGCCCGACCGGCCGACCCGCACATCCTGGCGGTGTACCTGGCGGAGATGTCGGCCCTGCTCGACGCGCGCGGGCGACCCATCTACGCCCCGAGCACCCTGGCCCGTTGGGTGGCCGGCATCAACCACGGGCACATCGGCGCCGGCTTCGACCCGCCTGGTGCCGCCCCGGTCGTGTCGGCTGCGCTGTCGGGGATCCGGCGGCAGGCGCAGCGACCCGTCCACAGGGTGCGCGCCCTCACCCTCGACCTGCTCCGCACCGTGGTCGCCGGCATCGACCTGCAGACCTGGCCGTCCGCGGTGATCGGCCACCGGGACCGGCTGATACTGCTGCTCGGGTTCGCCACCGCGATGCGCCGCTCGGAGCTGGCCGGGCTCCGGGTCGGCGACGTCGTCGACGCAGGCGGCGAAGGGTTGCGGGTGAGGCTGCGCCGCTCCAAGACCGACCAGGAAGGCAGCGGCCAGTGGCGTCCGGTTCCGGTGGCCTCCGCGCCCGCCGACTGCGCAGTGTGCGCCTGGATCATCTGGCGACGACTGTGCCGCCTGACGGGATCCAGGATCAGCATGATGGAGCGGGTGCTGGCATTCGACCCCGACCGACACATCTGCACGAGCTTCCGGGAGCCCGAGCTGACTGGGACCGGCCCGCGGTCGGCAACCATGCCGGACCCGGGGGTGGTAGCGGCCGGGCCGCTGCTGCGGACGTGTCGCCGCGACGGTGTCGTCCACGATGCGCCCATGTCCGGGTCGGCGATCAACGCGGTGGTGAAGCGGCGGGTGCACGCCGCCGGGCTGGACGAGACCCAGTTCGGGGCACATTCGCTGCGGGCCGGTTTCGTCACCCAGGCGCTGCGCGGTGGCGCCGACTACGCCGAGGTGATGCGCCAGACCGGACACTCGAGCCCGGCGATGGTGCAGGTGTACGCCCGCGAGACCGACCCGCTGCGCGGCAACGCCGTCACCAAGCTGGGGCTGTAATGCTCGACCGGCGGCTCACGCTGTACCTCGACTGGTGTGCCGTGCGGGTCCGGGAACCGTTCCCGCTGACCATGGAGCACCTCGCGGCCTTCACCGCCGACACCGGCAGGGAGCCGCGGGTCGGGTTGATGCGGGTGCTGCGGGCCGAGCAGGTCCGACGCGGCCACCCGATCAGACCACCAGACGACGTTGACGACTGTGGCGCCGGCGCGGACCGTCTGCTCCAGGCGGCGCGGCGGTGTCCGACGGTGACGCGCGGCCCGGTGCGTTGGACCGATGCGGTGACGGGGCGGCGAGACGCGGTGGTGTTGCTGGCCCGCTGGTTGGGATTGACCAGGCGGCAGACCGCGGCCCTGACGACGACCGATCTCACCGATGGTGGTGTGCTGGCAGACCTCGACTGCACCTGCCGGATGGGGGCGGCAGGGGATCTTGCCTGCCCGTCGCACCTCGTGCGGGCGTGGTCGACGCTGGTGCCGGCGCTGCGGACCGGCAGCCGGTGGCGGGTCCAGCAGATCGTCTCCGGCGGCGCCGACCCGGACGGGCACAATCAGGAGCCGGGGGACGGGCCGCTGCTTTTCTCGGTGGACCGACACGGCTGGGCGGAGCCGGACAGGCCGCTGTCGACAAGGACACTGACCGGCATCTGCGCCGTCCGGCTGTCCCACATCTCTCGGCCGCTGACCGGGGTCGCCGACGATCCGGTCGGCGTCGATGCGACGGCTTCGGCGATGGCCAACGTCAGCTGGGACGACCTGTTCGACCGGCTCGACATGATCACAACCGAGCTGGACGCGCGGGCAGCTGAGCTCCTGGTGGAGGCCCACCGCCAGGCCGCCTGGGTGAACGCGGCCTGGACCCCGGCGACCGCTTCGCCGTCGGGTCGCTAGCCGGCAGGTGCCGCGGCGTACACCAACAAGCGGGACCGGACGTCCGGTCCGAGGTCGGCGTTGTGGGTCCTGACATAGGGGCCCTGCCCCTGGTTCTTGGACACGCCGAATCCAGCGGTTGTTGCTGGGGAAGCGATGATCCAGAACCATGGCCCGCAGGCACTATTCCGATGAGTTCCGTCGGCAGCCGTTGAATTGTATGAGTCCACTTCGGGGGCGGCGATGACCTTGTGACATCAGCCGCGCAACGCGGTAGCGGAACTGGCGCCGTCGTCGGATTCCTGGGTGCCTTCGGGAAGATCGTCATCAATGTCACCTGAGCGCCGGCGCCGTCCACGACCGACATCCGAGCACGAGTGCAGGGAGGGGACAACCATGTGGAACCGGGTGAGGTCAGCGTCGCACACATCGACAGCTACGGCTTCAACCATGTTCTTGCTGTCGTCGCCGATCCCATCAGGCTGCGCAGCATCCATCACCAACCGTTGGGGCCGGCGTCGGCGAACTGCCGGATGGACCTAGCGGTGGTAGCTACTTCCGGCATCCTGCCTCAGGACGGTCCTGCAGCGAAGTTGTTGCTCGGGGCCTGCTCAGTGGAGCACAGAGGTTGCCCAAGATGGCTACGGAGACGGGAATGGGGTCCGGGCGATGCGCCGCATCAGTCGGCGGACAAGCGTGACTTCCTCAGACCGGACCGTTCGCTTCGCGTCCTCGACAATCTTCGCCCGGGTGGTCGCGCTCGAGAAGTCCCGAACTGTGGCCGAACGGGGGTTCTTCACGGGAATCGTTGTCATCTGCACCCCTTCGGTCGTGAAGTGCCCCCACGACAGTGTTGGAGCAACTATGCCACCATTCCGGGCCCGCGTGCGTCTCGATCGCCGTCGCCCGAAGACCGACCTCGCACCAACCGAGAACCTGAGCATCAACGCCCGCGCAAGTCGAGGCGGAGGACGCGCTCTCGAGCCAGGTGACAGTTCCCTTGGACAGATCAGCCGTTGGCGCTCGCGAAGGCTATGCCCAGCAGCTCGGCGACGAACTCGCAGAGGTACAGATCGGTGTCGGTGAAGGAGTTCTCTTGAGGCGCGTCCAGCGTCAGCATGCCGTAGCCGGACGCGCCGACGACGATGGGGACTGCGATGTAGGTGCGGTATCCCTGGTCGATGCCGTGCTGCCTTCGGCCCCGCAGTTTCTCGAGGCGAACGTCGTGCACCAGCCGCGATTCGTTCTGTTCGAGCGCTTCGAAGGCTTGGTCCGGCCTTCCGCCGGGGTGGCGCTCGAAGCTGCCGGGTTTGTCGCCGCGGCCCTGGTACGCGATGTGCTCCATCCGGCGCCCGCCGTCCTTCAGCTCGTAGACAACGGTTCGTAGCCCGTCGATGTCTCGCAAGAGAAGGTCCATCGACCCGGCCACTTGTTGTGCGACTTGGGGGAGCCGGGTGCGCCGCTGGCTCGGAGTGAGGCTCTGCATCTCTGCAATCTGCTCGGCGACGGGCCGCAGTGCGTCCTTGACGGCGATGCGTAGGTTCGCCGCCGCGGATCGTTGCCCCCGGTCCACCCACCTTTGTGACCACTCCCGCAAGACGCCCAAGGCCGCGGCCACGACGAACGCGAAGATGCCGCCCAAGACCAGCCGCAGGTCAGGGGTGCCTCCGAAGACACCCGCGAGTGACAAGAGCGCAGTGCTGCTGACGTAGAACACTGCGCTGGCCACGGAGATGGGAATGCTGCGCCGGTGGCATCGAGTTGCCACGGTTGACCAGATTTCGGCGGTCTGGACCGCTGTGGTTACAGCGCGCGGTGGTTCCTCCATGACACCTCCTGATTCCGGTCCGCAGATTTCGTCCTCGGAATGAAGTATCCGTCGCCGGTCCAACGCTGAGTGTCATCCATCGCCGGGCCGGCGCAATGAATCGGTAACTCCTGCGCACCTTCGTGGGCGACTGCGAAGAGCTGCTGCAAGGCAGCGCCGGAGACGTGCTAAGAACCCCACCTGAACCGTTTTCACGTCTCCGTGGCCTTTCGGCGACAAGTACACCGAGGTCGTAGGGCCGGTCATTGGACTACGGCTCTCGCCTTCCACCCTCTGGAAGCATTCCAGGGATGGCAGCAACTGTCGTCGCGTCGTTGTCTGAGCAAAACTCAAACCAAGGTCGGAGACGGGCGCCACAGCAACCCACCAGGCGACCCACGGCGAGCGCCGATGAGGAGTCAGCCGGTCGCTGTTGGCTGACCCTTGTGCCTGGCGGCCCGC
>DATDAP010000412.1:0-12253 GCA_036525335.1 Microlunatus sp.
CCGTACGACCTGCTGCACTTCGTGCACCGGCACCAGCCACCGGCCTGGCTGACCGCGGGTGGTGCCGGTCGGCCGGGGGGGAGATCTCGCCCGCCGGTGGTGAGGCCGATGACAGCGCCCTGGACGCGCACGTCGCCGGCATGATCGACGTCGACCCCGAGACCCTGGCGCCTGGCGCACCGGCGTCAGCCGCAGCTCTGGGGTCTCGGCGATGCCGCCGATGACGCGGCCTCGGGTTCGGGTGGTGCGCTCCGCAAGCAGGTCGCGGTGGTGGCCGACAACATCGAGGGTCGCCGGGCCGGACGGCCGCTGGTGACCTGCGACGGTTACTCCACCGCGCCGATCACGGTGGGTCGGGATCGACTCGTGCGGGCCGAGTTCGCCCGGGCCGGGGCCATCACCCCCAGCGTCCCGCTGATCGACCCGGTCAAGCCGAGGCGTCTGACCTGGGCGTACGACCGCTTCCTGCAGCCGCAGCTGTACTGGCACAGCATCTTGAAGGGCCGCGTCTCCCGCTAGGACGCACGACACCGCTGTGACGCACACCGCACGGCTGGTGGCGTGACCGCAATGTTCACATAGAGACGCCGACGGCGACGTCGTGCAAGACTCCCGAACTATGAGCGCAGCGCCGTCCGTTTCGTATTCGATCACTGTTCGTCTGGAGGTCCCTGCTGGTGGGGCGGCGGTCAGCCATCTCACGGCTGCGGTGGAGCAGGCGGGGGGTGCGGTGACCGCGCTGGACGTGACGGCTTCGGGTCATGATCGGTTGCGGATCGATGTGACCTGCGCGGCGCGGGACACCGATCATGCCGATGAGCTGGTCGAGGCGATGCGGGCGGTGCCGGGAGTGACCATCGGTCGGGTCAGCGACCGGACGTTCCTGATGCACCTGGGCGGCAAGATCGAGATGAACGCGAAGCTGCCGATCCGCAACCGTGACGATCTGTCGATGATCTACACCCCGGGGGTGGCCCGAGTCTGTCTGGCCATCGCCAAGAACAAGGACGACGCCCGCCGGTTGACGATCAAGCGGAACACCGTGGCGGTGGTCAGCGACGGATCGGCGGTGCTGGGGCTGGGCAACATCGGTCCGGAGGCCGCGATGCCGGTGATGGAGGGCAAGGCCGCGTTGTTCAAGCGGTTCGGTGGTATCGACGCGTGGCCATTGTGTCTGGACACCCAGGACACGGACGAGATCGTGGCGGTGGTCAAGGCGATCGCGCCGGGGTTCGCCGGTATCAACCTGGAGGACATCTCGGCGCCGCGGTGTTTCGAGATCGAGGCCCGGTTGCGCGAGCAGCTGGACATCCCGGTGTTCCACGATGATCAGCACGGGACGGCGATCGTGGTGCTTGCGGCCCTGTACAACGCGTTGCGGGTGGTGGCCAAGGACATCACCCAGATCCGGGTGGTGCTGTCCGGTGCAGGGGCGGCCGGGACGGCGATCTTGAAGCTGCTGCTGGAGGCCGGGGTGGGGCACGTGGTCGTGGCCGACATCGACGGGATCGTCAGCCGGACCCGGCCGGGGATCTCCGGGCAGCTCAAGTGGCTGGCGGAGAACACCAACCCTGACAACCTGGAGTGCTCGTTGAAGGAGGCACTGGCCGGGGCGGACGTGTTCATCGGGGTGTCGGCGCCGCGGGTGATCGACGCGGCGGCGGTGGCGACGATGGCGGATCGGGCGATCGTGTTCGCCCTGGCCAATCCGGAGCCGGAGATCGATCCGGCGGAGGCGACGCTGCACGCGGAGGTGGTGGCCACCGGGCGGTCGGACTTCCCGAACCAGATCAACAACGTGCTGGCGTTCCCGGGAGTGTTCCGTGGGTTGCTGGACGCCCGGTCGACCGACATCACCCCGGCGATGTTGATCGCCGCGGCGCGGGCGTTGGCGTCGGTGGTCGGCGACGACGAGCTGAACGCCACCTACATCACCCCGAGCGTGTTCCACGCCGACGTGCACCGCCGGGTCGCTCAGGCGGTGCGGGTCGCGGCCGGTGGCCCGGCCGAGCTGCCCACCGACACCGAGGTCGTCGCCTGAGCCGACTCACTCCCGCCTGCGGGCGATCTCGTTGGGGGCCGCCGCTGCTCGTGCTCGCGAGTGCGGCGGCGATCGTGGCCCAGCAGATCGCGCTCTACGGTCCCTCCGGTCCGGTGCAACCGTCGTGGTTCCCGAATGCCGACAAGGTCCAGCACACCATAGGCTTCGCTCTGCCTATGTTCCTGGTGCTGCTGACGTCACAGATCTACGCCGCGCGAGCCGGTCGTACGCTGCGATCGCTCGGGGTCGCGGCGATCGCCGGCGTGTTCGCGGTCGACGCCGTGGTCAGCGAGCTCGTCCAGGCCCGCCCAGGATCCGGCCGCGACGGTGACCCGGTCGACGCGATCGCCGACCTGATCGGGATCGGCCTGGGCTGGCTCGCGTTCCGGCTGCTCACGAACAGGCGGCAGGGCGGGTGAGCGGCCTGGCCCCCGAGCCCGGCGATCTGCTGGTGGCCAGCGCTCTGTTGACGGACGGTGTCTTCGACCAGACCGTGGTGCTGGTGCTCGACAGCGACCAGGACGGCGCCCTGGGCGTGATCTTGAACGAGATCTCGCAGACCACACTGGAGTCGGTGCTGCCGGACTGGGTGCCGACGGTCACCGAGCCCAAGCTGCTGTTCCACGGTGGGCCGGTGTCGCCCAACGGGGCGATCTGCCTGGCCAGCCTGCCGGAGGAGGGTGAGGAGCCACCCGGCTGGCGCCCCCTGTTCGACCGGGTGGGCCTGCTGCACCTCGATACCCCGATCGAGATCGTCGCGGGGGCGTACGCCGATCTGCGCATCTTCGCCGGTTATGCGGGTTGGTCGCCGGGACAGCTCGCGGGCGAGGTGGCCCAGCAGATGTGGTACGTGGTCAAGGCCGAGTACGACGACGTGTTCGGTCGTCGGCCGACGGGGTTGTGGCGCCGGGTGCTGCGCCGACAGAAGAGCGAGCTCGCCTTTCTGGCGACCTGGGTCGAGGACCCGGAGTGGAACTGACCACTCCAGCCGGAGGACGTCACGAGAGCGAGACGCCTGTCAGCTGCTCGCACAGGGTCCACAGCCGCGTGGCGTCGTCGGTGCTGAGCAGCGGCGGCCACAGCTTCTGCGAACCCGGGGGCCGCCGGCGTGGCCGCCCCGGGGTGCCGGGTACGGATCTTCGCCGAGGCCGCCTCCCCTTGCCTCAGTTGCGGACGGGCATCACGACCTCGGTCTCGGCCAGCGTCGTCGCGAAGCCGAGTCCGATGCCGTCGCTCCCTCCCGTGACCACAGCTCGCTGACCGGTGAGGTCCGGGACGGTGAGGTCGTACGGCTTGCCTGGCATGCGCGCTCCTGCGGTTCGGGTCCTGGGCACACATCCGGCACCCGTCATCGAGACTCCCCAAACGCCGGAAGAGCTATCCACGGCCTGTCGATCCGTGGCTGGGCGGACCGGCGCAGCGAGGATGATCGCGTGATCGATCGAGAAGGTCTCGCCGACTTCCTCTGCCGACGCCGGGAGGCTCTGCAGCCGGCAGACGTCGGGCTGCCCCGCGGGCAGCGCCGGTGGACCAGCGGACTCCGACGCGAAGAGGTCGCAGCGCTGTGCCACATGTCGACCGACCGACCACTGCTCGCGCCTCGAGCGGGAACGTGGTCCGCGGCCGTCCGAGCAGATGATCGAGACCATCGCCCAGGGGCTGCATCTCTCCCGCGACGAATGTGACCACCTCTTCCGCCTCGCCGGGCACCAACCGCCGGCGTCCAGCTCGGACAGCGACCACATCAGCCCCGGCACGATGCGGATCTTCGACCGGCTCGCCGACACCCCGGCCGAGATCGTCACCGAGCTGGGGGAGACGCTGCGGCAGACGTCGCTCGGGATGGCGCTGGTCGGTGACCTGAGCCGACACACCGGACCCTCCCGGAGCATCGGCTACCGATGGTTCACCGACCCGTCGGCCCGCGACCTCTACCCGGCCGAGGACGACGAGTTCTACTCCCGGATGTACCTGTCGGACTGCGGGGGGTGGTCACCCGGTGTGGACCCGCCTCCCAGGCCGCGCGGCCGGTGCGGCTGCTCGACTTCCACCCGGGGTTCCGTGCGCTGTGGCAGGAGCATGAGGTCGGCATCCGGCCGAAGGAGATCAAGCGCTATCGGCATTCCGTCGTCGGGCTGCTGGAGCTGTCCTGTCAGGTGCTGCTGGATCCGGAGCAGTCGCACTCGCTGCTCGTCTACACCGCTGTGCCGGGGAGCGAGAGCCACGAGAAGCTGCAGCTGCTGTCGGTGATCGGCGTTCCGACGACCGGCTGACGGCGACCGGGCCGGGTCAGCCGCGACAGAAGGCGGCGATGGCCGGCAGACCCGGCCGCCAGCCGTCGGAGGTGTCGACATCGAGCGTGGGTACGTCGAGCTGAAGACGCTCGAACGGCTCCGCCAGGCTCAGGTGCTGCGCGTCGGCGTGCGCCGAGCGGGTGCTCTGGGACAGCAGACGCTGCTGCTGTCGCTCCCGGGCGATCTCCCCCGACACCGTGCACCGAACGATCCTGAGCGTGGCCAGGCCGTCCAGCGGTGGCAGACCCCTCACCCAAAGACGGTGCTGGAAGGCAGCCTCGGCCACGAGGGTGACTTCGGCGCGGAGCAGCAGGGTCATCGCCTCGAAGAACAGTCCGTACGTGCGCATGGTGAGGGGGTCGCTCGGGGATGCCACGAACCCAGGGTTGGAGAGGACCATCCCCTCCTTGATCTCGTCCCTGCTCAGGACGGGGCAGCCGATCGCTGCCGCCAGCTGGTGCGCCAGGGTCGTCTTGCCGGAGCCTGCCGGCCCGGTCACCAGGATCAGCGTCGGTCGTCCCACGCTGCGAACCTACGGCGTCCCCGGGCTGGACACCTCACTCACGGCTGTCTCGACGGATGCGGATCACGTGGTCGAAGCGAACCCCGTGACCGTCGTCCGTCGAGGGCATGGTGAAGGCGACGGCTTCGGCCCGCTCGACGGCCCAGCCGGTCAGGTCGAGCGCCTCGAGGACGTCGATGGTCGTCGGCAGCTCGGTGAGCGCACCCTGGTGCGAGTCCGGGAACCGTTCGTGCCCGAGCACCAGGAGGGTGCCGCCCGGGCGGACGGCTTCTGCGGCCGCCCGCAGCACGCGGTCGCGGTCGAAGGCCACGGGGGACTGCAGGTAGCTGGCGACCACGAGGTCCCAGCAGCCGGCGGGGAAGTCGGCTCCCAGATCGCGGCGGCTCCAGGCGATCCGGTCCGTCACGCCCGCATCGCGCGCTGCCTCCGCCCCGACCGCCAGCGCGGCGGCCGAGATGTCGACCGCGGTCACCGTCCAGCCGAGTTCGGCGAACCACACGGCGTCGCCGCCGGAGCCGCTGCCCAGATCCAGCACGCTGCCGGGAGGGAGCGGGCGGAGCGCCAGCTCGTCGACCAGCAGGGCGTTCGGCCGACCGCTCCACGGGTGGCGACCGGAGCCGTAGAACTCCTCCCAGAAGACCGCCGGATCGGTCGATTCTGGCTGGCTGGGGCGGGTGTGCCCATGTGCCCGGTGCTCTGGGCCCTGGTGCTCGTGGGTGTGATGCTGGCGGGTCTGGTCCTGGTGGGCCTGGTGCTCGGGCATAGATCTCCTCGGTACGGACGTCAGTGGCCATCATCGGTCGAACTGGCTCAATCAGCATGATCCGTTGCTGATCTGGCAAGCTGCCGACCTGGCTGGCCCGAACAAGCGAAAGGCGTCCGTGGTCGGGAAACCTGCGCCCGGGGGTTGTGGGGGCGCGGTCGAAAGCCGTCCATGGTCGGGAAACATGCGCTCGGGCTGTGGGGCGCGGTCGAAAGCCGTCCGTGGTCGGGGAACGTGCGCCAGGGATTGATGGCCGCCGGTGAGAACCGTCCGTGGTCGGGAAACGCGCGGCCGAGCGATATCAAGCCGTGACCTGGTGTGCCCGCATAGGATGAGGGTGTCGATCGTGCCAGGCGACGTGGCCTGGGGATCGATCCTGACGAAGGGAACGCGCGTGTCGGAGGCCACTGTGTCGGCTGACCAGACCACTGCCCACGAGTTCGGGCGGGCGCAGGACGGGCGGACCGACAAGGGCCGCGTCCTGGTGGTCGACGACGACGCCGCCCTGGCCGAGATGCTGTCCCTGGTGCTGCGCAACGAAGGCTTCGACCCGATCTGGTGCGCCCATGGGGACAAGGCCCTGGACACCTATCGCGACGCCCGTCCCGACCTGGTGCTGTTGGATCTGATGCTGCCAGGCAAGGACGGGGTGGCGATCTGCCGGGAGATCCGGGCGGAGTCGCTGGTCCCGATCGTGATGCTGACGGCCAAGTCCGACACCATCGACGTGGTGGCCGGTCTCGAGGCGGGCGCCGACGACTACGTGGCCAAGCCGTTCAAGGCCAAGGAGCTGATCGCCCGGATCAAGACCAGACTGCGGCGCTCGCCCGAAGAGGTCGACCAGGAGATGCTGCGGATCGGCGATCTGGTGATCAACGTCGACGGGCACACCGTCAAGCGGAACGGAGCCCCGATCCAGCTCACGCCGCTGGAATTCGATCTGCTCCTGGCTCTGGCCCGGCGACCGTGGCAGGTGTTCAGTCGCGAGGTGCTGCTCGAGCAGGTGTGGGGCTACCGGCACGCCGCCGACACCAGGCTGGTCAACGTTCACGTGCAGCGGCTGCGCTCCAAGATCGAGCGCGATCCCGAGCACCCGGAGATCGTGGTGACGGTGCGCGGCATCGGCTACAAGGCGGGCGAGCCGACGTGATCCCCGGCGAGCCGCGCCCGGCCGAGAAGTGTCGAACCTCCCCTCGCTGAGCGGCGGACCGAGGCGCTGGTGGCGCCTCCCGGTCGAGTGGTGGTGGCAGTCGCTGCCGCTGCGGGTCATCCTGTCGGTGTTCGGTGCCTCCGTCCTGGTTCTGGTGCTCGGCGGCTTCCTGCTGATGCGGCAGGCCAGCATCGGAGTCCTGGAGGCCAAGCGGGAGTCGGTCAGCATCGAGGCGCGGCAGGCGCTGGACGCCGCGCAGCAGCAGCTGAACTCGGCCGATCTCACCGGTGATCCCAACCCCGACAAGAAGCTCACCGAGCTCGCTCTGCGCTTCGCCAACCGGTCCGGCGGCAGCGACCAGTACGACGTGATCATCATCTCCGGGGGTCAGACGATCACGGCCGGGGACGTGTCGCCGGCCAGCGTCCCCGACACGTTGCGCTCCCAGGTCGCGACCAGCGACGACCTGCTGATGACCCCGACCGAGGTCATCTACCGCGACGACACCCCGGCGGTCGCCGGCATCGCGGTCGGCTCCGGACTGACCCTGCCGGGCACCGGTCGCTACGAGATCTACTTCATCTTCCCGCTCACCCAGCAGATGAACATCCTGGCCGTGCTGCAGACCGCCGTGGTCAGCACCGGGGCCATCCTGGTCGTGCTCTTGACCTTCATCGCGGCGCTCGTGGCCCGCCAGGTGGTCGTCCCGATCCGGGCGGCGCGTCGTGCCGCCGAGAGTCTCGCCTCGGGCAACCTGGACGACCGGATGAAGGTCCGGGGCCGGGACGACCTGGCTCGACTGGCCACCTCGATGAACTACATGGCATCGGAGCTGCAGAAACAGATCAGCCAGCTCGAGGAGCTGTCCCGGGTGCAGCAGCGCTTCGTCTCCGACGTCTCCCACGAGCTCCGCACGCCGCTGACCACGGTGCGGATGGCGGCCGAGGTGCTGTACGAGACTCGAGAGGACTTCGACCCGATCGCGGCCCGTTCGGCGGAGCTGCTGCAGACCGAGCTCGACCGCTTCGAGGCACTGCTCACGGATCTGCTGGAGATCTCGCGGTTCGACGCGGGGGCGGCCGTGCTCGCGGTGAACGAGGTCGACCTGCGTGACGTCGTCCACCGGGTGGTCGTCGCGTCGGAGCAGCTGGCGAGAACCAGTGGGTCCGAGATCCGGGTCCACGCTCCCGAGCCGGGCTTCGCCGAGGTCGACTCCCGCCGGATCGAGCGGGTCCTGCGCAATCTCTTGGTCAACGCCATCGAGCACGGAGACGGCCGACCGATCGACATCCTCGTGGAGTCCGACGACCACGCCGTGGCCGTCGCGGTCCGCGATCACGGAGTCGGGTTCGAGGCCGCACAGGCCAAGCAGGTGTTCCACCGGTTCTGGCGCGCCGACCCGGCCCGGGCCCGGACCGTGGGGGGGACCGGCCTCGGCCTGGCGATCTCGATGGAGGACGCCAATCTGCACAAAGGGTGGCTGACGGCCTGGGGCCGTCCGGGGATGGGTGCGCAGTTCCGGCTGACCGTCCCGCGCCTCGCCGGGGGAGTGATCGAGTCCTCGCCGTTGCCGCTGGTGCCCCGCGACCTGGTGCTCCCGGCGTTGCCGATCGAGGTGGGAACGGTGGTCACCGCGCCGCTGGAGCCGGTCGTCGCGCCGACCGACACCCCACCGACAGTGCCCTCGTCATCGCCGTCCGATGCCGCCGGGGCCGCCCGATGAGACGTACGCCGCTCCTGCTCGTCGCCCTGCTCCTGCTCCTCGGTCTGATCACCGGCTGCGTCAGCGTGCCGACTGCGGGACCGGTGGAGAAGGTGGAGGGGCAACCGCCGGAGTGTCAGAACTGCATCAACGTAGACGTCGCTCCGCCCTCGGCCGGCGACGAGCCGAAGCAGGTCGTCCAGGGATTCCTCCGGGCCACGTCGAACTTCCAGCCGAACTACGCGGTCGCTCGACAGTTCCTGACCACGGGCGCCGCCGAGAAGTGGGCGCCCGAGTCCGGAGTGTCGATCTACTCCGGGTCGATCCAGGCCGCGGGCACCACCGTCATCCTCGACGGTCGGCTCGTCGGATCCCTCGGCCCCGATCGGAGCTACACGGCTCAGGACAAGGCCTGGCGGGTGAACTTCGGCATGGTCAAGGAGAACGGCGAGTGGCGGATCAGCACCCCGCCTGCGGGCCTCATGGTCGCCGAGTTCGCCTTCAGCTCGTTCTACCAGTCCTACGATCTCTACTTCGTCGGCAACGGCACCGCCCTGGTGCCGAACCCGATCTACCTCCCCAACCTGCGCAATCAGGCGAGCACCGCGTCGGTGCTGATGCGGGCCCTGCTGAGCGGGCCCTCGGAGTGGCTCGCCCCGGCCGTGACCAGTGCCATCCCGGAAGGCACCGCGCTCAGTGTCGACGCGGTGACGATCACCGACGGCGTCGCCGAGGTCGCGCTCAGTGACAACGTGCTCAGTCTCAACGACGGACAGCGGACGCTGATGGCGGCGCAGGTGCTCTACACCCTGCGGCCCACGGGCATCCAGGGCGTCACGTTCACCGTGAACCAGCAGCCGTACGCCATCCCGGGCGCCGACCAGGGCACCTACGAGGTCTCCCTCGACTCGCGCTTCGCGGCCTTCGACCCCATCCCGCCCGGCATCGTGGACTCGGTCTACACCGCCCGCGACGACAAGGTGTCCGTCCTCGCGTCGCTGACCGACCCCAGTCAGACGATCCCGGTTCCCGGTCCGTTGGGCGCGGGTCGCTGGCCGATCGACCAGCTCGCCGTGTCGGCGACCGGCTCCGACGTCGCGGCGGTCACCGACGGCGGCCGGGTGCTGCGTCGGGCTGAGGTCGCCGACGGCACCGTGCGCACGGTGCTCTCCGACGCGACCGACCTGCTGCGGCCGGACTTCACCCGATTCGCCGAGTTGTGGGCGGTCGGAGACCAGGGTGGCCGCCAGCGAATCTGGGTGGAGCGCGACGGCCGCGTGACGGCGATCGACTCGACCATCCTGAGCCGCGGGGAGATCAAGGCCTTCGCGATCAGTCCCGACGGTGTCCGGATGGCGCTGATCCGCCAGGTCGACGGGCGAACCGAGCTCGGACTGGCCCGGATCGTGCGGGGCGAGCGGGTCCGGCTCGATGGCTGGCTACCCCTCGACGTCACTCGATCCACCACGCCCGATCTCAGCCTGCTGCGTGACCTGACCTGGTCTGACGCCACCTCGCTCGCCGTGCTGGGCGGGGCCTCCGGGGACGCCCCGCTGACCGTGTACCGGGTGAGTCAGGACGCCTCCTCGATCACGGCGGTGGGAGAGCCGATCGCCTGGGACGCCATCTCGCTGTCGGTGCTGCTGAAGAGCCAGACCGTGGTCGTGCTGGACAGCTCTGGGCAGACCTGGCGGGACGGCAGCACCCAGTGGTTGACCCTGCTCGACAAGGTCGACGCGGTCGCCGCCCCCGGCTGAGTGCTCCTGTCTCCGCCCGAGAGCGGAGTGCCAGACTTGCCTGATGGGTGAGCGGGCCGTGGGTGAGCGGACGCGGGGTTGGTGGGCGGCGACGGCCGACCTGCTGCTCGGCGCCGGTTGCCCCGGTTGTGGGACGCCGTGGTGGGGCGCCTGCCCGGTCTGCCGAGAACATCTGCAGGCCCAGCCGACGCGGCTGACCGCGCCGGACCCGTCCCCGGCCGGGTTCCCGCTGACGGCGACCGCCGGGCCGTACGACGACATCCACCGTGGGCTGCTCACTGCCCACAAGGAGGACCAGGCGCTGATGCTGACCGCACTGCTCGGCGATCGACTGGCGGCGTCGCTGGGTGAGCTGCTCAGGGTTCGCCGGGTGCCGACCGAGGAGCCGGTGTTGGTGGTCCCGGTGCCGTCGGCGGCCGCGGCCGTTCGGGAACGAGGTTTCGACGCCACGGGCGCCTTGGCCAAACGTGCCGTCCGGCGGCTCTCGGTCGACCGACCGGTGCGGGCAGCCGGTCTGCTGGCGCAGCACCGGGGACTCGCCGACCAGTCAGGTCTGGACGCGTCCCAGCGGGCCGCGAACCTGCGCGGTGGCTTGCGCCTGCGACAGGGTTGGGCGGCGGGCCGGAGGCGGCCGGACGGGCCGGCGCTGGTGATCGTGGACGATCTGGTGACCACCGGCGCGAGCCTCGCCGAGGCCGCCCGCTGCCTGTCCCAGGGCGGGTTCGAGGTGCTCGGGGCAGCAACTGTCTCAGCCACCGTACGGAGACTGTCCAGCTACTGAGAACTGCCCAAGATCGCCGGGGCAGCATGGTCAACCACGCAGGCGGGGACTAGCGTCACGGGTGAGGGTCGAGGTGAACGGCCCGGTCGCTACTACTGCTGGAGGCTGACATGGATGTTGTCGTCAAGAGCCGGCACTGCACGGTGTCGGACACGTTCCGCGACTATGTCGAGGACAAGATCACCCGTCTGGAGAAGCTCGACGATCGGGTGATCCGGGTCGAGGTCGAGGTCTCGGCGGAGCGGAACAGGCGGCAGCACGATCAAGCCAGCAGGGTGGAGATCACGCTTCGGACCAAGGGTCCGGTCGTGCGGGCCGAGGCCGCGTCGGAGGACAAGAGCGCCGCCTTCGACCTGGCGCTGGACAAGCTGATGGCCCAGCTCCGCAAGGCCGCCGACCGCAAGCGGGTGCATCGCGGGTCGCACCGGCCGATGTCGCTGCACGAAGCCGCCGCAGAGCTTCCCGAGGTGACCGAGGAGATCGTGGTCACCAACGGCACCGAGGTGCACAGCGTGGCCGGCATGGAGGTGCACGGCGAGGGCCCGCTGCTGGTCCGCGAGAAGGTGCACGCGGCGACCCCGATGACGCTGGACCAGGCCCTGCACGAGATGGAGCTGGTCGGCCACGACTTCTTCCTGTTCATGGACCTCGAGCACGGTGAGGCGCCCGCCGTCGTCTACCGCCGCAAGGCGTACGACTACGGCGTGATCCGTCTGGAGAACGCCGCCGTACCGGTCTGATCCTCACCCGACCGTGGGCCAGCGTCGGTGGCTGCCCCCAGCCACCACCGACGCTGACCACCGGGATCAGGGGGCGACGGCGAAGCCGTACCGGTTGCCGGCCGTGTTGCCCTTCAGATAGGTGACCGAGCCGCCACCGATCGGCAGCCCGACCAGCACCGCGCCCGTCGAGGAGTCCTCACCAGGGATGCCGACCAGCGGTTTGGTCGCACCGGTGGACGGTGATCCGGCCAGTGAGGCACCCAGCCGGTCGCCGCTCTCGGCGTTGCCGGGTATGCGTGACGTGCTCTGGGTCCAGCCCTTGCCGTTGCCGATCGTCTGCACCATCCCCGCATCGCGGACGCGACCGACGTCTTCACCGGGAGCGCCCACGAGATGGGCGACCGAGGATCCGTACTGCACGCTCGACACGGAGGCTCCGAGCTGGTCACCGGCTTCGACCGAACCGGCCATGCCGGCCGAGTTCTGGTCGAGGGTGCGGACCGTGCCCTCGGTCTTGCGG
>DATDAP010000413.1:0-2747 GCA_036525335.1 Microlunatus sp.
TAGACGATCGGCGGTAGCTTGCGACCGATCCGGGCGCCGACCTGCGCCCCGAGCACGGACCCGACGGCCAGCGCCAGCACGATCCACCAGTCGACCTCGGAGATGATCACGAACACGATGCCGGCGACCGCGTTGGCGATCATGACCAGGACGTTCTTCAGTCCGTTGATCCGGGGCAGCGTCTCCGCGACGGCGACGCCCATGATCGCCATCACCAGAACCCCTTGCGCAGCACCGAAGTAGCCGCCGTACATGCCCGTGAAGATGATCGCGAAGAACAGCCACGGCGGTCCGTCCGCGGAGATCTCGGTGACCCCGAGGCGCTCGCGACGGGCGGCGATCCGGCGGGTCAGCCAGGGCCCGATGATCACCAGCGCGCAGCCGACGCCGATCAGCACCGGCACGATCGCCTGGAAGGCCGAGGGTGGCAGCCACAGCAGCAGCACCGCGCCCACGATGCTGCCGAGCAGCGAGGCGATCCCGTACCGGATGATGCGGGACCGCTGACCGACCAGATCCGGTTTGCTGGCCAGCGCGGCCGACAGCGAGCCGGGCGCGAGACCGATGCTGTTGGAGACGTTGGCCAGGACGGGTGGCACACCCAGGGCCAACAGGGTGGGGAACGTGATCAAGGTGCCGGTCCCCACCACCGCGTTGATCAGGCCGGCCCCGCTGCCCGCCAGTGCGACGAGCAGCAGCTCCCACCAGCTCACCTCAGCTGGGAGCCGTCAGGCTGGGTGAACTCGGGGCCCGGTCGGTCGTCGTCAGCCGTGGCGGGTGCGGCCGGGGTCGGGTCGGCCGGAACGGGCTCCTGACCTGTCCCGATGCCCTGCGGAACACTCGGGGCGGACAGTGACGGGGCCTTCGGTCGCCCGGTCCGCTCGAGCTCCTGAGCCTCGGCGATCGCCGCCTGGACGATCCGCTCGGACTCGGCAGCAGCGTCCTTGGCCTGCTGGGTGATCTCGGCCTCGACGTCGATCTTCTCCGGGGCCCTGAACTTGCCGCCGGCCCTCGCCACCGGCCCGTCGGACCCGGAGAAGGCGTCGGTCAGCGACCCGAGCGAACCGCCCAGACCCTCGAGAGCCTTGCCGATCTCGCTCGGCACGATCCAGAGCTTGTTGGAGTCTCCCCGGGCGAGGGTGGGCAACATCTGCATGTACTGATAGGACAGCAGGGCCTGGTCCGGCTCCCCGGCATGGATCGCGTTGAAGACGGTCGTGATGGCTTGGGCTTCTCCCTCGGCCCTCAGCATCTGCGCCTGCCGATCGGCCTGGGCCCGGAGCACGGCCGCCTCGCGATCACCCTGGGCGCGGAGGATCGACGACTCCTTCTCGCCACCGGCGGCCAGGATCTGGGATTGTCGTTGGCCTTCGGCGATCAGGATCGACGCCCGCTTGTCCCGTTCGGCGCGGGCGCCCTTCTCCATCGCGTCGCGGATGGTCGCCGGCGGGTCGATGGCCCGCAGCTCGACGCGGTTCACCTTGATGCCCCACTTGCCGGTGGCCTCGTCCAGCACCACCCGGAGCTTCTGGTTGATCTCCTCGCGGCTGGTCAGCGTCTGCTCCAGGTCGAGACCGCCGATGATGTTGCGCAGCGTCGTCATGGTGAGCTGCTCGATGGCCTTGATGTAATCCTGGGCCTCGTACGCGGCCCGCCGGGCGTCGAGGATCTGGTAGTAGATCACCGAGTCGATACCCACCATCAGGTTGTCCTCGGTGATCACTCCCTGGGGCGGGAACGGGACCACGGCCTCGCGCATGTCCAGCGTGTAGCGGACCCGGTCGAACACCGGGATGACCAGGTGCGGACCGGGCTCGAGCGTCCGGTGGAACTTGCCCAGCCGCTCGACGACCCCGATCTGCTGTTGTCGGATGACTTTGATCGTCGCTGCGAGGAACATCGCGACGGCCAGAGCCACCACGATGATCACGATCAGTACTGCCAGGTCCATATCTCACTCACCATTTCACGTCAGCTTGTCCGTTCGTTCGTACCAGTCGATCGGGTCAGGTCGAACTCTGTGGCCCTGCGCCGGACGATCGCCCTCAGGGCAGCTCGCCGTGCTTCGGGTAGACCACCGCGATCGCCCCGTCGACCTCGTACACCTCGATCTCGGCGCCCTGATCGATCACCTGACCGGGCACCATGGTGCGGGCCGACCAGCTCTGTCCGGCGACCTTGATCTCGCCGCCCTGCGCCGTGATCGCCGACACCGCGATACCCGAGCTGCCGACCATCGTGTCGGCCGACGAGCGGTAGCCCGGCAGGCTGCGGACCTTGTCGATCAAGGTCGGCCGCAGCAGCATCAGGGTCCCCACCGAGACGACCGTCGCCACCAGGATCTGCAACCACCAGAGACCCGGCGCGATCACCGCCGTCCCGGCACCGGCCAGGGCGCCTACCGCGAGCATGATCAACACCAGGTCCAGCGACACGATCTCGGCCACGGCGAGCAGAGCGGCCAGCCCGAGCCAGATGGCCCAGGCGTGCTCTCCCAACCAGTCGGTCAAGTTGACTCCCACGTCGCGGTGCCTTTCGTGCCGTGCTTCCATCCTGCCAGACGGCCGAAACCCGCCGGGCGCTCGAGCAGAGCCGTGATCAGCGTGCTCGCGCGGCCCAGCGACCGTCCGATCGGGACAGCGCCAGCGGCAGGTCGAAGGTGGCGGAGAGGTTCTCGGCGGTCAGCGTGTCGTCGACCGGGCCGGCGGCGACGAGTCTGCCGCCCTTCAGCAACAGGGCGTGGGTGA
>DATDAP010000414.1:0-12783 GCA_036525335.1 Microlunatus sp.
TGGTTGCGATCCTCGTCCGGCTCAAGCTGAGTCTGCTGCGCAACGCCCTGCGGCGCAGCGTCTGGCGGACCGTCGGGTTGATCATCGGCATCGTCTACGCCCTCGGCATCGTCGCGCTGGCCCTGGTCGGGCTCATCGCTCTGCGCTGGACGTCGGTGGCCCTGACCGCCGACGTCACCGTCGTGGCGTTCGCCGTCCTGACGGCGGGTTGGCTGCTGCTGTCGCTGCTCGTGTTCGGCATCGACGAGACCCTCGACCCGGCCCGGTTCGCCCTGCTGCCGGTACGAGCACGCGAGATCATGCCCGGGTTGCTGGTCTCCGGGCTGGTCAGCAGCACCGGCGTCGCGACCGTGCTGGTGGCGTCGGGGTTGCTCGCGAGCTGGTCCCGGGGGGTCGGTCCGGTACTGGCCACCGTGGTGGCCATCCCGATCGGCGTGGCCACCTGCTTCCTGCTCTCCCGAGCCGGGACGTCGGCCTTCGCCGCGGTGCTCGGCTCCCGTCGGTTCCGGGACTTCGCCTTCGTCGGACTCGCCGGGCTGGGACTGGTGTTCGGAGTCGGGGCGAACCTGGTGGGAACGTTGCTGGGACAGGGGGTCGATCGGTTCCGGAGTCTGCTGAGCGATGCCGCGGCCCTGGCGAGCTGGACGCCGTTCGGCTGGGTCTGGGCCGTACCGGCCGACGTGGCGGCGGGTCACTGGCTGCTCGCCGGCGTCCGGCTGCTGCTCGCCCTCGCCTTCGTGGCGGTGTTGTGGCTGGTCTGGCGGCACTACCTCGACAAGCGCCTGACCGAGCCGTTGGAGGCGGCTCGAGCGGCGGGCCGGATGCGTGGTGGAGGCCTGGTGGATCGGTTCTACCCAGCGACTCCGGTCGGCGGGGTGGCCGCGCGCACGCTCCGCTACTGGCGCCGCGATCCTCGTTACGTGGCAGGGATCGCAGGCTTCCTGATCGGTCCGGTGATCTTGATGGTGGCCCAGCTGGCGAACCCGTTCGGCGAGCCCCTGATCGCCGCCTTCGCGCCGACGCTGCTGTGCTGGCTGATCGGGTCCAGCATGGCCCAGGATCTCAGCTACGACGGCAGCGCGATCTGGCTGCATGCGTGTTCGGGGATCAGAGGCCTCGAGGACCGGCTGGGCCGGGTGCTCTCGACCCTCACCGTCTTCGTACCCGTGGTGGTGGTGCTGACGATGATCGGACTCGGCTTGTCGGGAGAGTGGTCGGTGTGGCTGCCGGTCGTGACGGTCAGCATCACCTTGACCCTGGTGAGCGTCGGTGTGGGTGCGTTCGTCGGCACCCTGTGGCAGTGGCCGGCGCCGCCACCGGGAGCGAACCCGTTCCAGAAGGGCACCAGCGGTGGTCTGCCGTCGCTGGCCGCCTTCGGAGTGACCAGCGCGGGCAGTCTCGTCCTGGCCGCGCCGACCATCGCGTTGGTGATCGCCTCCTTCTGGATCGGCTGGCTGGGCTGGCTCGGCCTCGCGGTCGGCGCGGTGATCGGCTCGCTGGTCCTGTGGCAGGGCGTGGTCCGCGGCGGCGTCGTGCTGGATCGGCGCTGGCCGGAAGTGCTGTCGGCGGTCTCGCAGAGTTAAGCCGAGCCTGACCATCCCTGGTCAGCTGCGCGACGCCCCGAACCCGTCTGGCTGCGTTGTCGTCGTCGGCCGTAGAACCCGCTACGGCCTCCTCCTCCGCCTTGCGACCCGCGCCCTGGACGCCGCTCGCGATTGACCACAGATGGTCAGACACGCCCTCATCGAGCCGTCAGCTCCCGGGACGGACCTGGAGGACGCGGAACCCCTTGGCCGTGCCGGTGCGGACACAGGCGTAGCCCTGCTCGATCAACCAGCCGGCCAGGGTGTCGGCGCCGAAGTTCTTGGCCACCACCACGTGAGCCACTCCGGTCGGGGTCAGCCGCGGCAGCCAGGTCAGCAGCAGATCGTGCAGTGCCGCCTTGCCGATCCGGATCGGCGGGTTGGACCAGAGCTGATCGTACCTGGTCTCGGCGGGCACCTGGTCGGGTCGCTGCACCCGCACCTGCCGGCCCACTTGCAGTCGGTCCGCATTGTCGCGGCAGAGGGCCAGGGCGCGGTCGTTCACGTCGACGGCGTCGATGACGGCCCCCGGACACGTCAGGGCCAGGCCGAGCGTGATCGGTCCCCAGCCGCAGCCGAGGTCGAGGATCCGTGGCGATCCGGTGGGGGGCGGCACCTCGCGCAGCAAGACGGCGGTGCCTCGGTCCAGGCCGTCGCCGGCGAAGACGCCGTTGGCCGTCTCGACGGTGACCGTCCGGCCGAAGAGAGTGATGGTGATCTCCCGGCGCCGCTCGGGGCCGGTCGGTGTGTCGCTGAAGTAGTGCTCCGTCATGGCGATGCCTCCGCTGTCGGAAGGGTCACGGCGTCTCCTCCGGCGTCGGGGGCAGGGTGCGCAGCGTCCGTGAGGCGGCGGCTCGCTCGGCCAGCTGGTTGTCCGGCGGGTAGCCGACCTCCTCCAGCGTCAGCCCGTGCGCCGGCAGGACGGGCAGCTCGCTGGTGCGCACCGCGGCGGCGGTCAGCGTGGTCAGCCAGGTGACCGTGCGCCGTCCGGTGCCGACCTCGACCAGGGCGCCGACCAGACACCGCACCATCGAGTGGCAGAAGGCGTCCGCCCGCACGGTGATCTCGATCCGCGCGTCTGAGCCCCGCACGCCCGCGAGCTCGAGCAGGGTCCGGACGGTGGTCGCCCCGTCCCGACGCTTGCAGAAGGCGCCGAAGTCCCGCAGGCCGAGCAGCATCTGAGCGGCATCGTTCAGCAGCTCGACGTCGAGGGGACGAGAGATCGAGGTGGTGTCGCGGCGACGCAACGGATCCGGGACGGTGACGGCGTCACTGATCCGGTAGCAGTAGCGCCGCCAGCTCGCAGCGAACCGGGCGTCGAAGCCCGCCGGTGCGCGACGGACCGCGGTCACGGCCACGTCCGCCGGAAGCGCCCGGCGGAGCCGACGCAGCAGCGCCGCCGGGTCGGAGACGGCCGACGGAGGAAGATCGACGTGGGCGACCTGCCCGCGAGCGTGAACCCCCGCGTCGGTTCGGCCGGCGCACACCAGTCGAGGTGGGTCGGGCAGGGAGAGCACGCGTGCGAGCCAGAGCTCGAGATCTCCCTGCACCGTGCGGCGATCCCGTTGGGTCGCCCAGCCGGAGAACTCCGTTCCGTCGTAGCGGACGTCGAGGCGCCACCGCACGGGACCCTGGGTGTCTGCGGCATTCCCGGTGTCGGCGGGCGATGGCTCACTCATCCGCGACGGTAGTGCAGGTCGCGGACCGTTCGGCCCGCCTCGATGCCGCGTTGTTCGAACCTGGTCAGCGGGCGATCGGAGCAGCGCTCGGCCCAGCCGTCGGAGGCGGCGTCCACGTTCACGAGATCGGGGTGCGCGTCGAGCACCGCTCGCATCTGCACCGCGTAGTCCCACCAGTCCGTGGCCAGCCGCCACGACCCGCCCGGCCGCAGCCGGCTGGCCACCAGGTCGGCGAACGCCCGATCGACGAGCCGCCGCTTGTGGTGTCGTGCCTTGGGCCAGGGATCGGGGAAGAACGTCCAGACCTCCTCGACACTGCCCGGACCGAGCAGGTGCCTCAGGCCGTCGACCGCGTCCGACTGCAGCAGCCGCACATTGGCCACTCCGGTCTCGTGCAGCCGGTTCACGGTGCGGGCGACACCGGGGAGATAGACCTCGAAGGCCAGCACGTCGATATCGGGTCGCGCGATGGCCATGGCCACCAGTGACTCACCGGTGCCCGGACCGATCTCGACGACCAGCGGCGCGGTACGACCGAAGGCGGCAGCAACATCGAGGGGATGACCCGGGGCGATGGAGGTGCTGCTGGCCCGTTGCGGCACCTCCAGCACGTACGCGTGCCGCAACCGTTCCCAGGCCCTGAGGTGCACGGGCCGCATGCGGGTGCTGCGGCGCACGAAGGAGGTGACCTCGCGCTGCACCCCCGGGGCGCGCACGGGTTGCTGGGTCGGCTCGGTCACGGCCCAGACCCTACCCAGGGTGGCCCTGTGGCGGCGGATGACGCACGACCGGCCCGCCACGAAGCGTGACGGACCGGTGTGTCTGATGCTCACCAGACGAGTGGTCAACCAGCCTTGCTGGTGGGCACGTAGTCGCGAGCGATCGTGATCTTGTTCTTCAGCTGCTTGCGCAGCTTCAGGCGCTGCGTCCTCGACGGCACGCCGTTGACCTCCTCGGTCGAGTAGGCGTAGACACCGATCGCCCAGGCCATCGCGTCCAGATTGCGGTCCAACGCCACCCGGTCGACGTTCCCCAGGTTGTCACAGACCTGGTGGTAGCACGGGTCGTAGGCGATACCGGCCGTGCCGTCCCATTTCGCCGCCTGGTCGGCGGTCATGATGCCCTCCGCACCCGTGAACAGACCGCCAGCGGGAATGCCTTGGGCGATGAACTCGCCGTAGTCGGAACGACCCGTGAAGTCGGTCCCCTCGGTTTCCACGCCCAGCCGAGCGTCGAAGAAGTCGACGAAGGTCTTCTCGATCTGCTTCGACCCGTACGGTCCCTCGCCGGCGCCCACGCCGTCGGAGTCGTCACCGTCGTATACGAAGTAGCCCGCGTTGGGCGAGCCGACCATGTCGAAGTTGAGGTAGAGCGCGATGTCGAGCTGCTGCTCGAAGGTCAGACCCCGGACGTACTCCGTGGAGCCGATCAGCCCGAGCTCCTCGGCACCCCACCAAGCGAACCGGACCTTGTTGCTGAGCTTCGGTGACGCGCCGAGCTTGAGCGCCACGTCGAGCAGCGCGGCCGAGCCGCTGCCGTTGTCGTTGATTCCGGCGTAGACGGCGTCGAGGTGCGCCCCGGCCATGACGACGTTGTTCCCGCGCCCCGTCTTGGTCTCGGCGATCACGTTCTTGCTGCGCCGTTCCTCGATGTGGGACCGCAGGTCGACGGTGGCCGTGGCGCCGGCCTGGGCGGCCAAGACGTCCCCGTCAGCCTGGCTGATACCACCGGTCGGGATGGTGGAGCCGGCTTCCCCGAGCGTTCCGTCGAGCGGACCTGCGGTGTTGTTGGAGATGACGGCAGCCACAGCTCCCGCCGCTGCCGCGGTCTGCGCCTTCTGGGCGAAGGTGCACCCGCCGCGACGGATCAGGGCGACGGCGCCGGTGAAGCTGGCGTCATAGTCGGTCGCCTCGCAGCCGGTGGTCGCATCCTCGGGGACGACCCGCAGCGGAGCCGTGACACCGCCCGCAGGGCCGCTGGCGCTGTTGGTCATCGTGATGATGTCGACGTCGGCGCCCGCCACAGTCAGCGACTCGGCGTCCACGACCCTGTAGTCGTAGGTGAACTCCGGGGTCTGCACGTCGAAGCCGGCCCCCTGCAGCTGGCGGACGACGTAGGCAACGCTCTCGTCGTAGCCAGGAGCGGCGGCGCTGTCGCCGGGGGCGGCGCGGTTTCCGCCGTTGCGATCGGAGATGCGTTGCAGCGCGATCAGGTGCCGGTTGGCGTCGGCGCCCTTGGTCTGCCTGACCAGGCGCTCGGCCAGTCTGGTGGTCGGGTCGGGGGCCGCCTCGGCGGGAGCGGCGAGGACGCCGACGGACAAGGCGCCGGCGCTCACGACGGCGATCGCCGCCGTGGCGACGCGGCGAATGGGGGAGGGTCTCATGGTGCCTCTCGGGGGGAGGTAGGTGAGGGAGCGCCGGCCGTGGCCGCGCTGTGTGACCCTGCTCACCTAAGCGATAGATTCTGGCATCGTCAAGAGTTTGTACGTGAACAATGTGCTGATTGGTTGGTACGACAGGTGAAATTGTCAGGCGTGCTCCGTTGTGCCGACCTTCGAGGCAGTGGTCTCAGCTCGTCACGTCCTTGGTGGTGAACCGCGCCCAGGCCAGCAGCCAGAAGACCACGGCGTAGGCCCCGAACGTCAACAGCCCTCGCTCGATGCCCGCCGTGGCGATCGGATCCCGCAACAGATCGCCGAAGGCCGTCCACCAGTGCGTCAGCAGCCACGGATGCAGCCAGGACAGCTGCTCGACCGCGTCGCAGATGATCATCATCAGGTCGACCAGCACCACCGCGACCGTCGCTCCGATCGGCTGCTCGGTGAGCGTGGACACGAACAGACCGATGGCGCCGAGTGCGCTCAGCCCACAGCTCACGTACCCGACGCTCAGCAGCAGACGGCCCAGTCCGTCGGCGAACGACGCCGTGCTGCCGGAGAGCAGGACCATGTCCCCGCCGCCGAACAGCGCAAGACCGATCACACTGCCGACCAGGGCGACCAGGGCGGCCGCCGCGAAGGAGAACAGCACGATCGCCGCGTACTTCACCACCAGCAGTCGCGTCCGGCCCGCCGGCACCGTCAACAGGTAGCGCAGCGTCCCGATGTTGGCCTCGCCGGCCACCGCGTCCCCGGCGATGGTCGCCACCGCCAGGGGCAGGAACAGAGGCAGCTCGAGGGTCAGTGCGGCGAAGGCCACGAACAGGCCGTTGCCGACGATCGCGTCGATGAAGTCGGGGCCGCCACCGCCCCCGCCCGCGGTCTTCACAGCGACGGCCAGGATGATCGGTACGACGGCGAGGACGGCCATACCGGCCAGATTCCGGCGACGCCGGAAGATCAGGCCGAGTTCGGAGCCCAGGAAACGGAGCGGTAGCCAGCGGGCCGTGGAGGCGGGAGCGCGCGACGCGGAGGCCCTCCGCTCGGCGCCGCCGGTCGTCAGGACCTCCGACTCAGCCACTGACCTCGAACCCCTCCCCGGTGAGCTGCACGAACACGTCCTCCAGGCTGGCCGACGCGACCTCGAAGCCGAGCACCGGGACGCCGGAGGTGACCAGGGCGGGCACCACACGGGCCAGCGCGATCTCTCCCAGGGCCCCGATCACGGTGGCGGTGTCGCCAGGAGCGGCCTCGGCCTCCACGGCGGTGAGACCGAGGGCGATCAGAGCGGTCCGGGCTTCGTTGGACCCGGCTGCGGTGGTCCGCACGCGTACGGTCACCGTGGTGCCCGCGGACAGGTCGGCCAAGGTCTGCTGCGCGACCAGCCGCCCCTCGTACATCACGCCGACGTGGCTGCACATCTGCTCGACCTCGCTCAGCAGGTGGCTGGACACCAGCACGGTGGTGCCGTCGGCGGCGAGCTCGGAGACCAGGTGGCGGACCTCGCGCGTGCCCTGCGGATCGAGTCCGTTGGTCGGCTCGTCGAGAACGAGGAGATCGCGTGGAACCAGCAGCGCGCTCGCGATCGCCAGCCGCTGACGCATTCCCAGCGAGTACGCCCGGTAGCGCTTCCGGGCCGCGTTCAGCAGACCGACCCGGTCCAGGGCGGCATCCACCCGCTCGCGACTCCTGTGTGCATCGGCGTACGGGTCCGCTGCTTCCAGCCGGCGCAGATTCGCCCGACCGGACAGGTACGGATGGAAGGCCGGCCCCTCGACCAGGGCACCGACCCGGCGGAGCACGGAGACGTCGCTGCGTCTCCCGTCGGCGGCCATCGCCGAGCCGAGGAGATCCACCTCACCCGCCGACGGGCTGATCAGCCCCAGCAGCATCCGGATGGTCGTCGTCTTGCCGGACCCGTTGGGTCCCAGGAACCCGTAGACCGCGCCGGCCGGCACGATCAGATCTACCGCGTCGACGGCGACCTGATGGCCGAACCGCTTGGTCAGGCGTCGGGTACGAACGGGCGCCGAGGGGTCAGCCACGGTGGCGGTCGGAGCCACCCGTGCCGCTGACACCTCAGAGGTTCGGCTCACCCGAGGGCGCGGTACAGGAGCTCCGGTGCGACAGCCCCCGCCGCATACCGGCCGTCGTCGGTGACCACCACGGAGAAGGCGGTGCCGGCCAGCAGCCGACCCGATCCCCAGCTGCCGGACACCTCGGGCAGCTGAGCCAGGTACGCCTGCAGGTCCGGGCCCTCGCCGCGCTCGCCACCCTGCTCGTCGGGCTTCGCGTCGGGCAGGTCGCCCTTCGGCAGCGTACCGACCACGACGGTGGTCCAGCCCTCACCGACGACCTTCGGCTCGGCCGACGTGCGGGCGTCGCCGTCCTGTTCCCCGACCTTGCCGGTGTGCTCGGGCGTGACCTCGGTGACCTTCGCCCCCTTCGGTGGGGAGAACGCGAAGACCGAGTCGGCCGGAGTGGAGAAGTCGACCTCGGTGAAGCCGATCGACGCGACCGGGTCGGCCCGTCCGCCGGCGAAGACCTGCACCCGCAGGGCCACGTGCTCGGTGCCGTCGACCGCGATCCGGACGCTGCTGAGCAGCGAGCCAGTCTGCTTCGGTGTCAGGACCAGCTCGTAGGCCGCACGACCGGCCACCGTCGTGTCGGTCGCGACGCTGACCTCTGTGGTCGGACCGACCTCACTCAAGAAGCGCGCGGCGGCTTCCTGCGGAGTCTTCGGGGCGTCGGCCGGCAGATCCCTCGGCCGTTGGTGGTCGGCCAGCGCAGCCTCGTCCACTTCTGCATGCGTGACCTCGTTGTCCCGGCTGGACCAGGTCCACACCTCGGCACCGTTGCGGACGACCGAGCTCTCCGAGAGGTCACCCAACAGGGCGACCTTGGACTTGTCGGGTGTCGCGTACGCGACCCGCAGCGTGTGCGTACCCGAGATCAGCGAGGAGAAGTCCGCCCCGTGCTCGCTCACGCCGGGCAGCGCCGGGATGCCGAGATCGGCCGACTGCCGCACGGTGCCGGAGAAGCCGTCGAGCCGCGCCTGCTGCAGGTCGACGAGCAGCTGCTCGGCGCTGCGCGGCGTCAGCTTCTCGTCGGCGGAGGCGTTCCCGGCGACGAGCGTGGTCGCAGCGATGGCGAGGACGGCGGCGAAGGGCACGAGCCAGCGCAGCCACGGGCGTGTGGGCATGGAGCCATTCTGACTCGGATCCGCCAGAATCGGAGCGGAACGGTTCGGCGGATCCTCCGCCCCGGATTCCACGTGTCGCGGAACGACTGGGTCGAGGGCTCATCACCATCGTCCCGGTGACCACCCCGAACCCCCGCGCGACCGACGACCATCGTGTCGGCGCAATGACATCGGGTGTTTCAGTCTCGTCACGGTATTAGTCGTGGCACTCGCGCCCTCTTGTGCATCAGCGACCCGATGTGGAGCATGAAGTCACCCGGACTCATCCGGGGACCTGCTGGGATGAGTGGGGAGGTCATCATGGATGGTTTCCGGTCATCGATCGAGGTGGCGCCGCTGCAATCGAAGGGCGCCCTCTACGGGTTCCTGCTGATCGGACGGTGGCCCCAGGACACGGTGGAATGGGCGAAGTTCCTCGTCCTCGCCGTCCGGATGGCGGCTGTGCCCGGACTGCTGCCGATCAGCACGGTCTTCCGGGTCCGCGAGGAAGTCCCCGATCAGCCGCAGGCCGGGGCTGTGGGTCTGGTGGTGGCGGAAGGGTCCCTGCTGGGAGACCACCCGCTGACTCCCGGGCAGTTCGCCCATCCGCAGCCGCCCGGGCTGGTGGTCCTGCACCCGCCGTCGAGCACGTTCTCCTCGGTTCCCGACTACGAGGTGGCGTCCGGCTGCGTGTTCCTCCCCGGACTGCCGCACCTCGGGCTGGAGCACCGTGCCGCCTGGGTGGAGGCCGACGTCGACGGCAACGTCACCCAGCTGGTCAACAAGGTGGGGGTCGACCCGCAGGGAAACGTGGACACCGCGGCCCTGGCGTTGCTTCTCGCGGCTTGAGGCACGTCGTGGCCTACCACGGCGCCGGGCCACGTCACAGATGCGGGCGTAGCGCTCCTGGTCGAGCAGGATCTGCAACCGCCGCTCCATCGACAGACACAGACATCAGCATGTGTAGGTCAGAGGAAATGGGGATGATCGGTCGGTTGCCGGTGGCCTAGAGTTCTCCGCCATGGGGCACGTGGATCTGAGTGGTGTCTCGTACTCCCTTCCCGACGGGCGGGTGCTGCTCGACGAGGTCTCCTTCCGGGTGGGTGATGGCGCCGTGGTGGCGCTGGTCGGACCGAACGGGGCCGGCAAGACGACCCTGCTGAAGATCATCGCCGGCGATCTGGTGCCGACCGAAGGCACCATCGCCCGCAGTGGTGGGCTCGGTGTGATGCGGCAGTTCATCGGCAGCATCCGTGACACCACCACCGTGCGCGATCTCCTCAACTCACTCAGTCCGCCGCGACTGCGCCAGGCCGTCGGCGCCGTCGACCGGCTCGAGCTGGAGCTGATGACCGACGACACCGAGCCGGTGCAGCTCGCCTACGCCCACGCCCTTGCCGAGTACGCCGATGCCGGCGGCTACACCGCCGAGGTCACCTTCGACGCCTGCTGCGAAGCGGCGCTCGGCATCCGGTACGAACGGGCCAAGTGGCGCGAGCTGTCGACCCTGTCGGGAGGGGAGCAGAAGCGGCTTGCGCTGGAGGCGCTGCTCCGCGGACCCGACGAGGTGCTGCTGCTGGACGAGCCGGACAACTACCTCGACGTGCCCGGCAAACGATGGTTGGAGGAACAGCTGCGTGCCACCCCGAAGACCGTGCTGCTGGTCAGTCATGATCGCGAACTGCTCGCCGAGGCCGCAACGGCGATCGCCTCACTGGAGCTGGGGGCAGCCGGCAACACCTTGTGGGTGCACGGCGGAAGTTTCGCGACCTTCGGTGCGGCCCGGCAGGAGCGGTTCGCGCGGTTCGAGGAGCTGCGACAGCGGTGGGACGAGCAGCACCAGAAGCTACGCGAGCTGATGCTGATGTACAAGACCAAGGCGGCCTACAACTCCAAGATGGCCGGCCGCTACCAGGCGGCGTGCACCCGGTTGGCGAGGTTCGAGGAGGCCGGCCCGCCGCAGGAGGTGCCCCGCGAGCAGCAGGTGTCGATGCGCCTCCGCGGCGGACGTACGGGCAAGCGGGCCATCGTGGTGACCGATCTGGAGCTGACCGGTTTGATGAAGCCGTTCGACGCCGAGATCTGGTTCGGCGACCGGGTGGCGGTGCTCGGCTCCAACGGCTCCGGCAAGTCACACTTCCTACGCCTGCTGGCGCGGGGCGGCTCGGATCCCGATGTCGAGCACCGTCCGGTCGAGTCGCTGGACGTGGCACCGGTGGCCCACACGGGGTCGGCCAAGCTCGGCGCGCGCGTACGACCGGGGTGGTTCGCCCAGACGCACCACCATCCCGAGCTGATGGGCCGGACCCTGCTGGAGATCCTGCACCGCGGCGACGAGCACCGGGACGGGATGGGACGGGAACAGGCCGCCCGGCGGCTCGACCGGTACGAGCTGGCGCACGCGTCCGAGCAGCGCTTCGAGCAGCTGTCCGGGGGTCAGCAGGCGAGGATGCAGATCCTGCTGCTGGAGCTCTCGGGCGCCACCCTGCTGCTGCTGGACGAGCCGACCGACAACCTCGACATCTCCTCCGCGGAGGCCCTGGAGCACGGGTTGTCGCTGTTCGAGGGCACGGTGGTCGCGGTCACCCACGACCGCTGGTTCGCGCGCTCGTTCGACCGCTACCTGGTCTTCGGCGCCGACGGCGGGGTGTACGAAGCAGACGAGCCCGTCTGGGATGAGGGACGGGTCCAGCGGGCTCGCTGAGTCAGGCCAGCTGTCGACTCAGGCCAGCTGTCGACTAAGGCCAGCTGTCGACTCAGGCCAGCTTCAGGGCACTGGCCAGGCTCGCCGTGATGACCTTCTTGCCCACCACGGGTAGCAGCGCGCCGATCAGCTTGCCCTTGACGTTCTTGCCGTGCCGCTCCAGCCGGACACCGACCAGGGACCCGCCTTCCACCGGGGTGATCCGGTAGTCCCAGCGACTGCCCTCGGCCCACACGTTGGAGTCGAGCGTCTTCGCCGTGACGGTTCCGGAAGCGGCGTCCCACTCGTAGCGCTCGCGTTCCCAGGTGGTCGAGTTGCCCTCGGTCACCTCGGCGTAGTCGGCGCCGGTCTCGTGCACGACCAGGTGCTCGAGGTCGACTCCGGGCCAGGCCTCGGCCCGGCGTTCGCTGAAGTCGGTCAGCACCGTCAGCACCTCGGCGGGGGAGAGGGTCGATTTCACTTCGACGTTGACGACAGCCATGGGTGGAGCCTCTCGAGAGGGGGGAAGGTCACACGACATGTCGTCGTACGGCCTCGCGATCGAGCGAGTGGTATCCCGCGAAGCCTATGACCGCCATGGGTGGAGCGCAGCGGCAGGCCCACGCAACCCCGAGCCTGCGTGGCGGCGTGACCGTCCCGGGCCTGAAATTTCCGTCAGGTGACGGCATCTTCGGGTGGGGGAGCTGGAGCCGCCATGAGATATCCGTCGAATGACGGAAATTTCGCGACCGGAGCCGGCGATGCCGCAATGACCGTCGAGTGACGGAAAGTTCAACCCCCGGACGGCCCCGCAGCCACCCCGCAGGGCAGCCGGGGTCGGGTTCGAGACCGCCCGGACGCGGCACAGACGCCCGATCGGGGACCGGACGGCTGCGACGGGTCGGCTGTGGTGGGAACGCGTCAGCGGTGGGAACGAGTCAGCGGCGGTACATGGGCACGAAGTCGCGGTTGCGCGCACCCGTGTAGATCTGCTTCGGCCGGGCGATCTTCTGCTCCTTGTCCTGCACCAGCTCCGACCACTGCGCCAGCCAACCCGGCGTGCGACCGATCGCGAACAGGACGGTGAACATCTCCGGCGGGAACTGCAGGGCCTCGTAGATCAGACCGGAGTAGAAGTCGACGTTGGGGTAGAGCTTGCGCTTGATGAAGTACTCGTCCTCGAGCGCGATCTTCTCCAGCTCCTTGGCGATCGCCAGCAGCGGGTTGACCCCGGTCACCTCGAACACGTCGTCGCAGGCCTTCTTGATGATGGTGGCCCG
>DATDAP010000415.1:0-2714 GCA_036525335.1 Microlunatus sp.
GCCTTCATCGCCGCGTCCCAGCCGCCGGGGATGGTCCGGCCGCGATCGGAATCGACGGCCCGTCCGCGTAGTTCGACCAGCAGCGTCGGGATGTCGATCTTGACCGGGCAGGCGTCGAAGCAGGCCCCGCACAGCGAGGACGCGTACGGCAGGGTCGAGTTCACGTCGTGGTGCCCGTGCATGCCGGTCAGCTGCGGGGTGAGCACCGCGCCGATCGGTCCGGGGTAGACCGAGCCGTAGGCGTGGCCGCCGGTCCGCTCGTACACCGGGCACACGTTCAGGCACGCCGAGCAGCGGATGCAGTGCAACGCGGCCCGGCCCACCTGGTCCGCCAACGCATTGGTCCGCCCGTTGTCCAGCAGCACGAGGTGGAAGTTCTGCGGGCCGTCGCCTGGGGTCACCCCGGTCCACAGCGAGGTGTACGGGTTCATCCGTTCCCCGGTGGAGGAGCGGGGCAGCAGCTGCAGGAACACCTCCAGGTCGGTGAACGTCGGCAGGATCTTCTCGATGCCCATCACGGTGATCAGGGTCTCCGGCAGGGTCACGCACATCCGGCCGTTACCCTCGGATTCGACCACGCCGATGGTGCCGGTTTCGGCGATGCCGAAGTTGGTGCCGGAGATGGCGACCCTGCTGCGCAGGAACTTGCGTCGCAGGTGGTCCCGGGCGGCCATCGCCAGCCGGCGCGGCTCGTCGGTGAGATCGGCCGGGGCGTCGGCCATCTCGGCCAGGAAGATGTCCCGCACCTCGGTCCGGTTGCGGTGGATGGCGGGGACCAGGATGTGCGAGGGCTTGTCGTGGCCCAGCTGCACGATCAGCTCGGCCAGGTCGGTCTCCACCGCGGCGATGCCGCGTTCTTCCAGGTACTCGTTGAGCCCGATCTCCTGGGTGGCCATCGACTTGACCTTGATCACCTCGTCCACGTCCTGGGCGCGGACGAGGTCGGTGACGATCCGGTTGGCCTCCTCGGCGTCGGTGGCCCAGTGGACGACGCCGCCGTGGGCGATCACGTTCGCCTCGAACTGCTCCAGCAGCTCCGGCAGCCGGGCCATCACCTGCGTCTTGACCGCGGAGCCGGTGTCCCGCAGCGCCTCCCAGTCGGGCATCTCGTCGACGACCAGCGTCCGCTTGGCCCGGATGACGGCGGTGGCGTGGGCCAGGTTGCGGCGCAACTGGTCGTTGGCCAGGGCCTTGCGGGCTGCCTTGGGGAACGGCATGGTGCCCCGCAGCGGCGACTCCTCGTCCTCGTGGGACGCCCGCCGGGGAATGCCGAGGAAGGTGCTCATGCGGCCACACTCTCTCGGGTGGAGGCCAGGATCTCGGCCAGGTGGATCGTGCGGACCCCGGTGTCCTGCCGGGACAGACCGCCGCCGATGTTCATCAGGCAGGACGCGTCGCCGGCGGTGCACCGGTCGGCGCCGGTGCCCACCACATTGCGGACCTTGTCGGCGAGCATCGCCGAGGAGGTGTCGGCGTTCTTGATGGAGAACGTACCGCCGAACCCGCAACACTCCTCGGCGCCGGGCAGTTCGACCAGGTCGATGCCCGCGACCTCCCGCAGCAGCCGGACGGGCTTGTCGCCGACCCGCAGCATCCGCAGCGAGTGGCAGGTGGGGTGGTAGGTGACCCGGTGCGGGTAGTACGCGCCGACGTCGGTCACCCCGAGCACGTCCACCAGCAGCTCGGACAGCTCGTAGGTGCGGCCGGCCAGCGCGGTGGCCCGCTTCGCCAGCAGGGTGTCGCCGACCCGTCGGGCGACCATCGCCTGCTGGTGCCGGACCGACCCGACGCACGACCCGGACGGGGCGACCGCGACGTCGAACGACGCGGCCTCGAAGACCTCGACGTGGTGCCGGACCACCGGCACCGCCTCCTTGAGGTAGCCGGTGTTCACGTGCATCTGCCCGCAGCACACCTGGTCGGGCGGGAAGAGCACCTCGTGTCCGAGGCGTTCCAGCAGCAGGGTGGTGGCCTTGGCCACCTCGGGGAACAGCGCGTCACCCAGGCAGGTGGCGATCAACGCGATACGCATGGCATCTCCGGTCAACTCATATTGCGGCGGCGGTCCGAGTTGTGGTGTTTCCAGTGGCGGCCCGACCAAGCGGGGCGACCGTTCCGACTCGGACGGCGACCCCCGGGGGCCGCCCGTCCGAGCCGCGTTCGAGGCATATCAGGGCAGCATCCAGGCGAGGACGTTGCTCTGCAGGTAGACCAGGATGCACATGACCAGCAGCAGCCCGACGCTCCACTTCAGGACGCGGCGCAGGATGTCGGACTCCCGGCCGAGCAGGCCCACGGCGGTGGCCGCGATGGTCAGGTTCTGCGGGCTGATCATCTTGCCGACAACGCCGCCGGAGGTGTTGGCGGCCACCAGCAGGGTCGGGTCCAGCCCGGCCTTCTCGGCCGCCGACTGCTGCAGGGTGGCGAACAGGGCGTTGGCGCTGGTGTCCGAGCCGGTGACGGCGGTGCCGACCCAGCCCAGGATCGGGGACAGGAAGGCGAAGAACGCGCCGGTGCCGGCGGCCAGCCACTGACCGATGGTGATGGTCTGACCGGACATGTTCATCACGTACGCCAGGCCCAGCACGCTGCCCACGGTCAGCAGCGCGAGGCGCAGCTTGTAGATGGTGCGGCCGAACTCCTTGAGCGCCACCATCGGGTTGATACGGTAGGCGATCATCACGATGATGCCGGAGAGCAGCAGCAGCGTGCCG
>DATDAP010000416.1:0-2838 GCA_036525335.1 Microlunatus sp.
CCTCCTCGATCGCCCCCACCAGCAGATCGAGGGGCAGGTCCTTCTCCCGCTCCATCAGTCGCAGCACCGACATGTCGATGTCCATCTCAGACCTCCTCCTCGCTCGCCGTGTCCAGCTCCACGAGATCCTCGTCGTCGTCCCCGGCTGCGTCCGCCGTCGGCCGACTGAACTCCACCTGCACGATCGCCTTGGTCACGTCGCCGTACGCGATCCGTCGTTCCGTCCCGTCGACGTCGAGCTCGACGCCCTCGTCGTCGGATGTGCCGATCCGGCCGGTGGCCGATGAGCCGTCGCTCAGATCGGCCTTGACCAGGCGACCCCGGTTCCGGCGCCAGTGCCGCTCGCCGGTCAGTGGCCGGTTGATGCCGCGGCTGGACACCTCGAGGGTGTAGGCACTCGAGCCGACCACGTCGGAGGTGTCGAGAAAGGCCGAGATGGCTTTCGTCGCCTCCGCGATGTCATCGAGCAGCGGGCCGCGGCCCTCGGGGCCGTCGCCGTCCACCACCACCCGCAGCAACCGGCGCTTGCCGGCCGGTATCACGTCGATCTCCTCCAGCTCGAGGCTGAAGTGCGCCAGGATCGGGGTCAACAACGAACTCAGCTGGCTGTCCTTCATGCGTCCTCCGTTAGCCCACGATCCGATTGGGTCGAGCAGTTGTGTGAGTCGAGCAGGTCTGTCGGGCGATGCGGGCGGGTGCTGACAGCGATTCTCCCACGACCGCCGAACCCCCCGGGTCAGCGGGAGCGGTGAGCGGCGTACTCGGCCCGGACCTCGCTGCGCCAGTGCAGCAGGTCAGAGCGCAGCGCCTTGAGTCGTTCGGGGTCGACGTCGGCGATCAGGTTGTGCCGCTCATCGGGGTCGTCGGCCAGGTCGAACACCTCGTCCGGCCGGTTGCCGAAGTGGTGCACGTACTTGGTGGTGCCGTCGATCTGCGCCAGACACCGGTTGTCGGACTGGCAGGCGACCCGCACCGGTTCGCCCGGGTCGGCGGCGGACAGCGACTTCTCACGGGTGAGACCGCCGGTCAACCGATAGCCGAGCGACTCCGCGATCGTGGCGGGCACGCTCATCGTGGTCACCGGCCGCTGCACCGAGCGACCGCGCAGGTCACTGGGGTCGTAGACCAGGTAGGGCACCTTGATGCCCTCGTCATAGATCGTGTTGTCGTGCTGACGGAGCCCGTGCTCACCGAAACCCTCACCGTGATCGGCCATCACCACCACGACGGTGTCGTCGGCGTGCCCCTCCTCGGCCAGCATCGCGAACACCTTGGACACGAATCTGTCCACGTAGCGCGCCCCGTTGAGGTAGTTGTTCAGCTCCTCGTCGTCGGACAGGCGCTCCAGCGGAAAGGTGTCCGGCAGCCGGTAGTCGTGGTGTCCGGTGACGGTCAGGTACGTCATCATGAACGGCTGGTCGTCCTGGTCACGCAGCCACTCACGGCTGGGCTCGAGCATGATGTCGTCCTCCCAACCGAAGTAGTTGGCCCGGCCGAAACCGGTCGTGGGGAACGCTTCGACCGGGAGGAACTCGTCGTACCCGAGATTGCGGATCAGATCGGGTCGTCGCTCGAACTCGCCGACGGCCGACTGGAAGAACGCGGTGCGGTAGCCCTTGTCCCGCAGCAGACCTGGCAGGCAGGTGGACGGCAGGCCGGCCGGCTCCGATTCCGTCAGCTTGGTGTCCAGCGGAGGGACGTACCCGCAGTTCGAGGCCGTGAGTGCCTTGGAGGTGTGCGGGACGACGGTGTACGCGTTCTCGGCCACCAGGCTGTGCTCGGCCAGGTCGGCCAGGAACGGGGTGGTGTCGCGATCCGGGTTGCCCAGTGAGGTGGCTTCGGAGCGGAGCGATTCCATGGTGATCAGGACGACGTTGCGGGGCCGCTCCTCGGTGGCGGCTCCGGTCTGCCGGACAGTGCTGACGAGCTCGGCCGACGACAGAGCGGGCCGCTCGGCCGAGGCGCGTTCGGACTCGACCAGACCCGAGCCGAGCTCCAGGGCGATGTCGAGGGCACGGTTGCGGGAGAACGCACCGCCCCCGGTGAAGGTGGGTGCGGCCGACGCCACCACCAGGACGAGTCCGGTGGTCAGGGCCACCAGGGAGACACGACGTCGGACGCTGGTCGCGGCCGCGGGTCGGCGCGCACCGATCGCCGGCACCCCGGGCAGCCACCGACCGCGTGGCGAGCGGCCGCGGTAGCGCAGCCGGTACAGCAGCACCGGCCCGAGGAGCGCGTACGCGGCCACGCCGACCAACAGCCAGACGTTCGCTGTCGACGTCTCGCTGGCGGCGATGTTGCGCGTCGCCTCCGGGTCCGTGAAGGTCATCCGCAGCCCACCGGCGTCGAGGATCGAACCGCTCTTGAGGTAGTAGCTGTGCGCGACGACGGCGAACAGCAGGTACGCCGCCACGGCCAGCTGGGCGACGACCAACAGCACCAGCCGCGACCAGCCGCTCCGTACCAGCGCGAAGGCGACCACCCAGAGCAGCGCGAGCCCGAGGTGAGCGAGGGCGTCGGAGCGGAGCTGGCCGAGCGCGGCCAGACCGGTCGGTGCCGCGTACTGGGTCGTGACCCGCAACCAGCTCAGGGTCAGATCGAAGAGCGCGGCCGGTACGAGCAGTGCCGAGAGATAGAACCAGTCCGGGCCAGGCAGAAAAGATACGGTCGTCGCACGAACTCGCGAGCGGAAGCCATCCGCGGTGGCGGCGGGTCGGCGACTCGTTGACATCTCAACGATGGAGGGTAGCAACCAATTGTTAACGTGTCGTTCAGCGGTGGTTTGGCCAGCGCGCAGGCGGCCAGCCACTGCGCTCGGCTACGTGCGCTTCGCGGCAG
>DATDAP010000417.1:0-4125 GCA_036525335.1 Microlunatus sp.
CGTCTGTCAGTGGTTCCATGCCGACGCGGCGTACCGGTCGATCCTCAGCCTGTTGATCTTGACCGGCGCGATGGGCCGCAACGGCGGCGGCTGGGCCCACTACGTCGGCCAGGAGAAGTGTCGCCCGATCACCGGCTGGATCTCGTTGGCCAACGGGCTGGACTGGTCCCGGCCGCCGCGGACCATGATCGGCACCGCGTTCTGGTACATGCACACCGACCAGTGGCGGTTCGATGGCTACCAGGCCGACGCCCTCGCTTCACCGCTGGCCGAGGGCAGCTTCACGGACATGCACACCGCCGACACGATCGCCCAGTCTGCACGGATGGGTTGGATGCCTTTCTACCCGCAGTTCGACGCGAACCCGCTGGATCTGGCCGATCGGGCCAAGGCGGCGGTCGAAGCCGGCGAGGCGCCCGATGCGGCGACGTACGTGGCGAACCGGTTGGCCGACGGCAGCCTCCAGCCGTCGATCGCTGATGTCGACGCCCCGGAGAACTGGCCGCGGACCCTGACCTTGTGGCGGTCCAACCTGATGGGCTCCTCGGCCAAGGGCAACGAGTACTTCCTGAAGTACCTGCTCGGCACCCACAGCAACGTGATGGCCACCGAGGGCGCCGAGGACGTCCGGCCGCGGGACGTGACCTGGCGGGACGAACCGCCGGAGGGCAAGCTCGACCTCCTGCTGTCGGCCGACTTCCGGATGACCTCGACCACCCTGCTCTCCGACATCGTGCTGCCGGCGGCGACCTGGTACGAGAAGTACGACCTGTCCTCCACCGACATGCATCCCTTCGTGCATGCCTTCACCCCGGCGATCGACCCGCCGTGGGAGGCCAAGAGCGACTTCGAGATGTTCCACCTGATCGCCCGCGAGCTGTCGAAACAGGCCGAGACGCACCTGGGCACCCGCCACGACCTGGTCGCCGTGCCTCTGCAGCACGACACCCCGGGAGAGACCGCACAGCCCGGCGGGGTCGTCCGCGACTGGGCCCGCGGTGACGTCAGGCCTGTTCCTGGCCAGACGATGCCGGCGCTGCAGCTGGTCGAGCGCGACTACACCGCGATCGCGGACAAGCTGGCCAGCATCGGACCGCTGGCCGACACGCTCGGTTTCACCGTCAAGAACGTGACGTTCCGGTTGGAGGAGCAGCTGGCCCGCCTGGCCGAGTCGGGCGGGGTGATGCTCGGTGGGGCCGCCGACGGCCGGCCGGCGATCGACACCGACCAGAAGATGGCCGAGGCCATCCTGACGCTGTCCGGCACCACCAACGGCGAGCTGGCCACCCAGGGCTTCCGGACCCTGGAACGGCGGGTCGGCAAGACCTTGCACGACCTGGCAGAGGGGTCGGAGGAGAGGCGGATCACCTTCGCCCAGACCCAGCAGGCCCCGGTGCCGGTGATCACCTCACCGGAGTGGTCGGGGTCCGAGACCGGTGGCCGCCGCTATGCCCCGTTCACCGTCAACGTCGAGCGCCTCAAACCGTGGCACACCCTGACCGGTCGGATGCACTTCTTCCTGGACCACGACTGGATGCGCGATCTCGGCGAGGCACTGCCGACCTACCGGCCGCCCCTGGACATGCACAAGCTGTTCGGCGAGCCGGAGCTCGGGCCCGACGGCGCCAAGCAGGTCGTGGTCCGCTACCTCACTCCGCACTCCAAGTGGTCGATCCACTCCGAGTACCAGGACAACCTGTTCATGCTGTCGCTGTCGCGTGGCGGACCCACCGTCTGGCTCAGTCCCTCCGACGCCGAGGCGATCGGGGTCGCCGACAACGACTGGATGGAGTGCCACAACGCCAACGGTGTCCTCGTCGGGCGGGCGATCGTCAGCCACCGGATGCCGACCGGTGTGGTCTACGTCCACCACGCCCAGGAGCGCACCATCGATGTGCCGAAGTCGGAGAAGACGGGCAGACGGGGTGGCATCCACAACTCCGTGACCCGGCTGTTGGTGAAGCCGACGCACCTGATCGGTGGGTACGCCCAGCTGTCCTACGCGTTCAACTACCTCGGCCCCACGGGCAACCAACGCGATCTCGTCGCCACCATCCGTCGCCGGTCGCAGGAGGTCGAGTTCTGATGCGCGTCATGGCTCAGATGGGGATGGTGATGAACCTGGACAAGTGCATCGGGTGCCACACCTGCTCGGTCACCTGCAAGCAGGCGTGGACGAACCGGTCGGGCACCGAGTACGTCTGGTTCAACAACGTGGAGACCCGACCGGGGCAGGGCTACCCCCGGCAGTACGAGGACCAGGAGAAGTGGAAGGGCGGATGGGTGCTCAACCGCCGGGGCAGGCTGAAGCTCAAGGCCGGCGGTCGGCTGAAGAAGCTGCTGGGCATCTTCGCCTCCCCGGTGCAGCCGGAGCTCAAGGACTACTACGAACCGTGGACGTACGACTACCAGACCCTGATCGACGCCCCGCTGGGTGACGACTTCCCGGTGGCCCGGCCGAAGTCGTTGATCACCGGAGAGGACACCAAGATCACCTGGTCGGCCAACTGGGACGACGATCTGGGCGGCACCAGCGAGCTCGGCCACCTGGACCCGATCGTGGCCAAGGTGCGCCGAGAGTCGAACGAGCTGATCAAGTTCGAGTTCGAGAAGACCTTCATGTTCTACCTGCCGCGGATCTGCGAGCACTGCCTCAACCCGTCCTGCATGGCGTCCTGCCCGTCCGGGGCCATCTACAAGCGGACCGAGGACGGCATCGTGCTGGTCGACCAGGACCGTTGCCGGGGTTGGCGCCAGTGCGTGACGGGCTGCCCGTACAAGAAGATCTACTTCAACCACAAGACCGGCAAGGCCGAGAAGTGCACGTTCTGCTACCCGCGGGTCGAGGTCGGGCTCCCGACAGTCTGCTCGGAGACCTGCGTGGGCCGGCTGCGCTACCTCGGTCTCTTCCTGTACGACGCGGACGCCGTGACCGGCGCCGCCGCCACCCCGGACGAAAAGGACCTCTACGCCGCGCAGCTGGACGTGATCCTGGATCCGAACGACCCGGAGGTCATCAAGAACGGCCGCCAACAAGGGATCCCGGCCGACTGGCTGGACGCCGCGAAACGGTCACCGGTCTATGTGCTGGCCAAGAAGTACAAGGTCGCGCTGCCCCTGCACCCGGAGTACCGGACGATGCCGATGGTCTGGTACATCCCGCCGCTGTCGCCGATCGTCGATCTCCTCCGCGACCAGGGCCACGACGCGGAGAGCGCCGACGTCCTGTTCGGTGCGATCCGGGAGCTGCGCATCCCGCTGGAGTACCTGGCCGAGCTGTTCACCGCCGGGGACACCGCTGAGGTCGAGCGGGTGCTCACCACGCTGGCCGCGATGCGTGCCCAGATGCGCAACGTCACCTTGGGTCGGCCGGCCGACGACTCGATCGCTGCGGCCGTGGGGATGACCGGCCAGGAGGTCTACGAGATGTACCGGCTGCTGGCCATCGCCAAGTACGAGGATCGCTACGTCATCCCCAAGGCGCACGTCGAGCAGGCCCACGACCTGGAGGAGATGGGCTGCTCGCTGGACTTCGACGGCGGACCGTACGCGCTGGGTGAGTCCGGACCCTTCGGCGAGGCCAGCGGTCGGTCGACACCGGTGGCGGTGGAGACGTTCCACGCCCTGAAGCAGCGACAGACCTCCGACAGCGCCACCTCCGATGCGACGCTGCGGGGCCGGGTCAACCTGTTGAACTGGGACGGCAACGGTTCACCGCCCGGCATGTTCCCGACCTCACCCGACGCCACCCCGGAGAAGCAGGGCCAGGCATGAGGACGGTCGGCGGCGTCGAACGGATCGTCTGGCAGGCCGCCTCCGTGGTGCTCGGCTACCCCGACACCGAAACGGTGGGACGGCTCGGTCTGGTCCGGACAGCCCTCGCCGACGCTGCCCCGCACCGAGCCGCCGACTTCGCACCCGTGCTGGACTTCTGGGCCACCTCCGCGGCAGGCACGGTGCAGAACCACTACGTGGAGATCTTCGACCTGTCCCGGCGGCACACGCTCTACCTCTCCTACTACACCGACGGCGACACCCGCCGACGCGGCGAGACGTTGATGACGATCAAGCAGCGCTACCGCCGCTCCGGCTTCCTCGTCGACACCCACGGCGAGCTGCCCGACT
>DATDAP010000418.1:0-2719 GCA_036525335.1 Microlunatus sp.
CGCACCCTTGGTGTAGCCGGCCCGCTCGGCGACCTCGTCCACCGAGGTGGCATGAAACCCGCGGCCGACGAAGCATGCCTCGGCCGCCGTGACGAGCTCCTGCTGGGTCTGCTGACGCCGCTCAGCCCTCGACAACCGCATTCCCGTACCGCACCCCTCCGCATACAGACCACCATCTGCATACCGATAGTATACTAATACCAGCAGTATCCGTTGACAAGCCGGTTGAGCGCCACGCCTAGACAGCGGCGGCTCAGCGATGGGTGCCCGCACGACGGTGGCTGAGCGCGACGACTGAGACGGCGGTCTCCAGCCGAACGATGCCCGCAAGCCGGTCCGCATCCGGTGAGTGCCAACCGTGAGTGGCAGTTAGTGGTTGGTGATCGATGCCTGTTTTTGAAGGGCGATGGTGACTGCTTGGGATCGGGAGTGGGCACCGAGCTTGCGGTACACCGAGCCGGTGATGGTTTTCACGGTGTTGTAGGACACCCACAGGTCGCCGGCGATCTCTCGGAGCGTCTGGTGTCCCTGGAGCCGATGCAGGATCTCCCGCTCCCGTGCGGTCAGTGACTCACCGACGACCGGGTCGACGGCAAGGCGTCCGGTGGTGGAGGCGGGGATGGGGGTGCGGGCGGCTGCGACACGCCCATGGGTGGCCGCCAGCGACGCGCCGGTCCATGGGGTGATGCTGTCGACTTCGGCCAGCAGCAGGTCGGCTCGACCGTCCGGGTCGCCCATCCGCCCGGTCACGCTGGCCATCGCGATCAGGTGGTGAATGAGGGGCCAAGGACCGAGTCCGAGCGCCCGCCGTGCGGATCGGAGCCCGGCCTCGAGGGTGTCCATCGCGGCGGGTAGGTGGCCCTGGGCGGCCAAGGCGGCGCCGTACGCGGTGTAGGCGGGCAACACGTTCGGGTGATTCTGCATCGCGTGGTCGGTGACGACGGCCATTGCCAGCTGCGCGTGCCGCCTGCTGGCTGCGCTGTCGCCTTGCTCAGCCTCGCACAGCGAGAGGACGGCGTAGGCGAGGATCCGAAGGATCTGCGGGGCGAGCGGCGCTGCGGTGGCCGCGGCGAGGTGGTGTCGTGCCAGACGGAGGTTGCCGGTGACGAATGCGGCCTGGCCCAAGACGGTCCGCGCTACCGCGTGCCAGGGGCTGGTGTGGTTGTTCTCGAGGGCGACCGCGTCTTGGGCGTCGATGAGCATCCGGTCGGGGCCGTCGGAGCCGACCAGCCCGCGGATCATCACCATGCCGGACCGGGGCGACGTCGTGCCGTCCGGGAGGGCGGTGGGAGTGGTCATGTCCTCCAGTGCGGCCAGCCGGCGTCCCAGCGTGGGCGAGTCACCGGTCAACGCCGCCATCCACGCCCCGGTCACCGCCGCCGCCGCACCATGGTCGGCGGGCGTGCCGCGCAGCCCGTGCAGCCATCCCGTCACGGTCACGGATCGTCCGGCGTCGACGTAGCGGACCCAGTGCCGCTGGATCAGCTGCGCCGCCTCCTCGGTGTCTCCGGCGGCCAGAAGATGCCCGATCGCGTCCTCGGGGTGATCATGAAAGGCAAGCCAGCGGGCGCCGCGTCGATGCAGGTCCACAACCCGTTCGGGGTACTCCACCGCGAGGGTGGCTCGGGCGTAGGCGGCGAACAGGTGGTGAAAGCGATACCACCCCGCTTCCGGCAGGGGGACCAGGAACGCGTTGTCCCGTTCCAGCCGATGCAGCAGTCCGGCCGCCGAACTGATCTGCGCCGCCTCGTTGGCCAGCGCGGCGTTGAAGCGGTCGAAGACCGACAGGTCCACGAGAAAGTCCCGCAGCTCCGGTTCCTGGCCACCGAGGACCTCCTCACTGAGATAGTCAGCGATGAACCGGTCGCTGCCGCTGAGCCGGTGCACGAACTCCTCGGCCTCGGACCGGCCCGGTCGCTGGACCAGCGACAGGGCGGCCAGCGCAACCGCGGCCGGCCACCCTTCGGTCAGCCGGAACAGCTCCTGCAGTGTGTCGTCGGACAGCGTGATGTTGGACACGGCCAACACGGCGGCCGTCTCTCCCAAAGTCAAGGCCAGCTCCGGAGTCCGCATGTCGGCCAGTCGGGCCTCCACCCGCAGCCGCCCCAGCCGCAGGCCTGGGTCGCACCGGGACAGCATCACTACCCTCACCACAGGGGGCAGCAATTCCAGGAACCGGCCCAGCAGCTCCCTGCCCTCGGCCGAACGCACAAGATGGCAGTCCTCCACGACGATCGCCGCTTTCTCACTGTCGGCGAGCGTCCCGGTCAGATCTGATCGGGCCGTGGTGAGTTTCGTGGTCGAGCTGACCGCGGTGAGCTCCGCGACGCTATGGTCGATGCGGCTTCCTAGCAGCTGCGATGCGGCGACCAGGCGGGACCACAGCCGGGCCGGGTCATCATCGTCGGTGCGTTCCAGCCGGACCCAGGCCACGGTGGCCGGGTCCCGGCCAGCGGCCCACTGGGTCACCAGCGTGGACTTCCCATACCCGGCCGGGGCAACGACCAACAGCACCTGCGAGTCCGCCGTCTCGTCGAGCCGCTGCAGCAGCCGCGGCCGGTCGATCCAGGTCTCCCTCACCATGGGGGGACGCAACAACATCGCCGAGACCGGTCTGCCGAGGTCGGCCCGTTCCTGGCTCCTCTCCCCGCCGACCATCTCAGTCATCACCGTCAAGATTCCTCCGCGGCGGCGTCTTCGGATGCCCTCCGCAGGTCGG
>DATDAP010000419.1:0-3556 GCA_036525335.1 Microlunatus sp.
TGCAGCTTTCCCGGCTGTGATGTCGCCCCCCAGTACTGCGAACGGCATCATGTGATCGCCTGGTACGACGGTGGCGACACCAACATCGCCAACCTCACCCTGGTCTGCTCCTACCACCATCACCAGTTCGCCCAACGCGGCTGGCACTGCCGGATCAACGACGACGGCCTCCCCGTCTGGATCCCACCCAAGTGGATCGACCGGCACCAACGACCGATCCTGAACGCCCGCATCACCATCAACAACTGGGACCCCCAAGACCCGTTGGACTTCAACCAACCCAGGGTCAACAACCCACCGGAACCCTTACGACCTTCCGACTGACCACCATCACGATCACGAAGCCAAGGTCATCCGAACGACGACCGCCACAGGACCATGACTGCGGCGGTCATCGGCCTGCCCGGGACCGGACGACCGAATGGAAGGTGTGTCTCGACGGTGTCCGCGTTTGCGAGTGGTGTCCGCACTGGGAGTAACCGTGTCCTACCTGATCCGGGGCCCGTTCTGTGCACACCCCTACGGTGTTCGGTGTGCCCTACCGTATGAATCGGCTATCGCCACGTTCCGTGGAAATCGCAGGTGGAACAACGTGTGGTGGCGACCAGGTGGGGCTGTCCTCCGCTGTCGGCCGCGACGTGCCTCCAGCGCGAAGTGTGTGCCGTCGTCACTCGTCCTCGGCCGGGAGAATTCCGTCCTTCTCGGCGCGGGCGACGATGATCCGCACATTCTCGACGCGTCCGCAGTCCGCGTCGATCTGGGCCGCGCGTTCCTCGGCGAACGCCAGACCGAGCTCGGCCTTGACCTTCTCCGACACCTCCTCGCGAGCCGGATTGAGGATCGTCAGCTCCTCTTCGGTGAGGTGGTGGTTCACCCGGCGGGCGAGTTCCTCCACTGCGTCGTCGAAGGCCTGGGTGTCGGTGCTCCGCAGCTCGAGCACCGCCAGCAGGGCCTCGTTGCCCTCGGCGTGCTCCTCCTCGCCGTGCTCCACCTCGTGCTCACCGATCGCTCGCTTCTTGCGGAGCACCGGGTAGACGTACTTCTCCTCGGCCTCCGCGTGAGCGACATGCAGGGTGGCGAACACCCGACGGACGGCGTCCCGATCGGTGCTGCTGTCTCGCAGCTGGCGCAGCAGGGTCTCGAATCGCCGGTGATCCTCCAGGATCAGCTCGACCACGTCACCGGCGACGGGTCGGCCGAGATCGAGTGGGGTCGATGTCATGAGCGCCACGCTACGCCGCGCTCGGCCTCATGGAACAACACCCACCGCCGCGGTCGAGTCAGGCCGCCACCGGCACCCTGAGCGGCCCGTGGATGGCGGTCGAGCGCTGCATCTTCACGGGACCGGCGAGTCGCAACGCAGGAAGCCGCTCGGCCAGGGCCCGAAACGCGGCCGCCAGCTCGAGTCTCGCCAACGGGGCACCGAGGCAGTAGTGGATGCCACCTGAGAACGCCAGGTGATCGACATGCGATGTCCGCGTGATGTCGAAGGTGTTCGGCGAAGCGAACGCCGACGGGTCCCGATTGGCCCCCGCGAGCAGCAGCACGAGAGCCTGCCCACGGGCCACGGGCACCCCGGCCACCTCGGTGTCGTCGCGGGCCGCGCGAGCCGTCAGCTGCACCGGCGGGTCGTAGCGCAGCACCTCTTCGACCACCGCCGGCGCCCGGTCGGGATCCTCGACCAGGAGCTGCCACTGCTCGGGATCGGCCAGCAGGGCCCGGACGCCGTTCCCGATGGCGTTGACCGTCGTCTCGAACCCAGCCACCAGCAGCAGCCGGCAGAGCGGACCGAGCACGGCCGGCGTGATCGCCTCGTCCTGTTCGGCCAGGAGGGCGGAGACGATGTCGTCCTGCGGATCGGCAGCCCTTCGTGCGAAGAGGTCGGTGAAGATCTGTCGCAGCTGCTTCTGAGCGTGCAGCAGACGGCGGAGGTGGCCGATGGACGAGATCCCGTCGAGCGCGGTGGCCAAGGTGGCTCCGTACGCGGCGAACGCCTTCTCGTCGGCGTCGGGAACGCCGAGCAGGGCGCTGATCACCGCGATCGGCAGCGGCGAGGCGAAGTCGGAGACCAGGTCGAAGCCCGCGTCCGGGTCCACGGCGTCCAGCAGCTCACCGATGCGCCGTTCCACCAGGATCTCGTAGCTCGCCATCCGGCGCGGGGTGAAGGCCGGGGCGACGAGGCGGCGGAGCCGGCTGTGCTCGGGTGGGTCCATCTCGAGCAGCGACAGGTCCATCATCTCGCGCGGCACGCGATCCTCCTTCGGCTCCTCCGGTCGGAACACGACGAAGGCGCGGCTGCGGACGACCTCGGAGCACACGGCGTGCGTGGCCGACACCAGATTCCCCTGCCGGGTCGCCGTCAACGGTCCCCGCGCGCGGATCTGGTCGTAGACCGGATAGGGATCCGCTTGGTGCGGGGCCAGTCCCAACCGCGCCACGGGATCCTTCTGGATCCGAGCCGCGTACGCCGTCATCACTCGATCGCGATAGATCCCGCCGATCACCTTCGTCCCCGCCAGCGCCGCCGCCCACCTGGGGCTCGGGCGGGCGACGCTGCTGCTCATCGGGACATTCTGCCCGCGTTCCCCGGACTTTCCCGCAAGTCTGTGTTGCTATCTACCGGTAGTCAGTGTTACCGTCTACTGGTAGTCAACGACACAGAGTAGATGGAGGAGATGAGCCCATGGGCAACCAGATGACGGAGATGCTCAAGGGCACGCTCGAAGGCATCGTGCTCGCGATCGTGGCGGCGCGCCCGGCGTACGGCTACGAGATCACGGCGCGGCTGCGGGAGCAGGGCTTCACCGATCTCGTCGAAGGCACCATCTACGCCGTGCTCGTCCGGATCGAGCAGAAGAGGCTCGTGGACGTCGACAAGGTCCCATCCGAAAAGGGCCCGCCACGCAAGGTGTACTCGCTCAACACCGACGGTCGGCAACAACTCGACGAGTTCTGGAGGACATGGAGCTTCCTCGCGGAACGGATTGAACAGCTCCACAACAAACAAGCAGCAGAAGGAGAGAACTGAGATGGCCGCCAAGTGGATCGAGACCCTCACCGGGTCGCTCGAGCAGAAGAAGCAGTACAAGCAATACCGGGCCCGCATCGAGGCCCTCCCCGAACCGTACGGCGCCGCCGCGCAGGCGTTCAACCGGTACTTCATGTACTACGGGGGCTTCACCGCGGGCGAGGTCATCGTCCAGATGATGGGCGACTTCGCCGACCTCTGGGAGCGCGCCGCCGCCGACGGAACGCCGGTGCGCGCGATCGTCGGTGACGACCCGGTCGAGTTCGCCGAGACCTTCGCGCAGGCCTACTCCGGCAAGCAGTGGATCGACAAGGAGCGCGAGCGCCTGACGAAGACGATCGACAGCCTCGCTGGCGACGACAACGGAAAGGGAGTGGACTCATGACCGCCGCATCGACACCGGCGATCCACGTGCAGAGTCTGGTGTAGTCGTACAAGGAGCTGGAGGTGCTGCGCGGCGTTGACTTCGACGTGCCGCGGGGCAGCATCTTTGCCCTACTCGGCTCGAACGGGGCGGGCAAGACCACG
>DATDAP010000420.1:0-5234 GCA_036525335.1 Microlunatus sp.
GGCATGAACGGAGTGGAGGCGACCCGAGGGATCATCGCGGACCGGTCGAACACGGCCGTGCTGGTGCTGACCATGTCCGAGGATGACGACTCGGTCTTCGCCGCGATGCGGGCCGGCGCGCGAGGCTATCTGGTCAAGGGCTCCGACACCGACGAGGTGATCGCGGCCATCATGGCCGTCGGTCGAGGAGACGCGATCTTCGGGCCCACCGTCGCCCAACGCATCCTCTCGTTCCTCACCAGACCGCTCTCCGCCTACGACGAACAGATGTTCCCCGAGCTGACCCACCGCGAACGCGAGGTGCTCGACCTCATCGCAACCGGAGTCAGCAACGCAGACATCGCCAGGCGACTATCGCTAAGTCCCAAGACCGTCCGCAACCACGTCTCCAACGTATTCACCAAACTTCAGGTTGCCGACCGTGCCCAGGCCATCGTCCGCGCCCGGGCCGCTGGGCTCGGCCTCCGGCCCGGCGAGACACGATGACACCACCAGGGTCGTCGTGCTCAGCCGTGACCTGTCCGCCCGATCGCGCGTCGTCCCGGTCACAAGGGCAGCCCGATTGTTTCGTGGCCGACACGACCATCGTTGACCGCGCTCTCCCTGCTCCCCGGTCTTGGGCCCACCGATATGCGATTGGGGGAAGATTCGCGACACAAAGGCGGACGTTATTGGAGCTGCATACCGCCCCGAAGAGAGCGGCCAACGCCACGCAAACCTGCTGAGCGGACGTTTTGGGGTGTCGGCCGCTGAAACGGCGCGCGGGCGTCGCCGCGGTGTCAGAGGTCTGGCCGGTGGGGGGTGATCAGCCCTGACTCGTAGGCGAGGACTGTGGCCTGTACGCGATCGTTGACGCCAAGCTTGGTGAACAGCGAGCTTGCGTAGGACTTGACGGTGGTGACCGACAGGTACAGCTGGTCGGCGATCTCGGCGTTCGTCCGTCCGCGGGCGACTGCCTGGAGGACGTCGAGCTCGCGGGGGCTAAGCGGGGGCAGTGATGCAGCGCGCGCGGCTGTCGGCGTGGCCCGCATCCGGTCGACGAGTCGTTGGGTCAGCTGGGGTGCCAGCTGCGCTTCGCCTTGGGCGACACGCTGGACGGCCTCCACGATGCGGTCGCGGGGTGCGTCCTTGAGGAGGTAGCCGCTGGCGCCGGCCTGGACGGCGGCGAGGACGTTGTCGTCACCGTCGTAGGTGGTCAGGACGAGCACGTACGGCGGGGGTTCCTGCCGCACGATCTGGCTGGTCGCTGCGATCCCGTCCATGACCGGCATCCGCAGGTCCATCAGCACCACGTGCGGAGACAGGCGTGCGCTGAGCGCCACGGCCTGTTCGCCGTCGGATGCCTCGCCGATGACGCCGATGTCGCTACCGACCTCGAAGATCGCGCGGAGCCCGTCTCGGATGAGGTCCTGGTCGTCGACGATCAGAAGCTCGATCAACGACCTCACTGCTCCCACGGGAGGGACACACTGACGTTGAAGCCACCGCCCGACGGCGTCCCCAATGCGAGGCTCCCTCCACACAGTGCGGCCCGGGCACGCATTCCGGTCAGCCCGCCCCCGGGTTCCGGCGGACCCTCGACGCCGCGCCCATCGTCGGTGATGTCGAGCTGCAACCGGCCCGGTTCGCCGTGGAGCACCACGCGGGCGGTGCGGGCTGCTCCGTGTCGCAGCGCGTTCGTCAGGGCTTCCTGGACGATGCGGTAGGCCGCGGCCGCCACCGCGGCCGGCACCTCCGCGAGGTCTCCGGACCGTTGCAGGTCGACTGCGAGTCCGGCGGTGCTCAGTGATGCGGTGAGTTCCTGGAGGTCGTCGAGACCGCCGGCAGCCGACGGTTCGGAGTCGGGTTCGCCGAGGAGCTCGATCAGTCGACGGACGTCGGTCAGGGAGCGGCGTCCGGTCTCGGCGATGGCCTCGAAGCTGGCCCGTGCGGCCTCGGGCTGGTGATCAAGACGCGCTTCCCCGGCCTCGGCCTGCCGGACTGTCACGGTCAGGCCGTGGGCCAACACGTCGTGCAGCTCGCGCGCGATGCGGTTGCGTTCCTCAACTGCGCGGCGGTGAGCCCGTTCCTCGCGTTGCACCACCAGGAGGTCCGCGTTTCGACCGAGCTGTTCGATGTACAGCCGTCGGGTGCGCGCGAAGGTCCCCCACAGCCACCCCGCCGTCATCAGCGCGTAGAACGGGATGGAGCCCAGCAGGTCAGCGCCCGCGAGGTTGCCGTCGGCGGCATCGACTCCGAGCTCGAGTCCCAACAGCGCAGCCATGGGAGCCGCGGCGCTGAGCAGCCGCCGCCGGGGTGCATAGGCGGCGACGGCGTAGACACCCGCGACCAGCGGGAGAACCCAACCGAGGCTCTGCGTCGTGCCACCACTTGTCGCGACCAACAGGCCCATGGCCGCGCACTGCAGGACCAGGCACCAGACCGGTGCCCGTCGTCGGACGAGCAGGACCAGGGACATGAACGCGAAGGCGACGGCATTGGCCCACGCGGGGCCAACCAGGAGCTCCGCCTCGTCGTTCCAGACCTCGGACTGACCCCACGCCAGCAACGCCGCGACGAGGACCACGTCCGTCACCAACGCGAGGCGGCTGCCCTGCCCGGGTCCCCTCACCCTCACCAGGCTACTGAGCCCAAGAGGGTTCCAGTACCTGCTCGAGGAGGGATACAACTGCCCACTTCGGCTGGTACCGACGCGGCCTGACACCGACCTAGCGTCAGACGAAGTTACAGCCCCGACCCCGCGCCAAGGAGGCAACGATGAGAGACCTACGCAAGACCGGCGGGTGGCCAGTGGCCTTCGCGCCGGCGAGGAACACCAGCGGCACGACGACGTCGAGCCGGGCCGCCGCCGGCAGGCCGCCCACCGCCGTCCGTCCGGTTTCCCGCGGTCGCCTCGCCGGGTTTCGCGTCGCCGCCATTCTGACCGGGTTGCTGCTGCTCCTGGCCGGCGCACCTGCGCTACTTGCTCCCTGGTGGCTGCCGGCCGACACAGGCGACGCCCACGCCGAGGCGCACAGATGGTTCATCACTGTCTCCGGCACCGCCGACACCATCGGCGCGATCGCTCTCCTCGTGCTCGCGTTCAGACCCGCGCTGGTACTCCTTGCGGTCGAAACGCTCGTCGCGGTGGTGTTGGCGGCGTTGATCAACATGCCCGTCGACCCCTGGTTCGGCGTCATCGTGCTGATCATGACGCCGATGCTTGTTCTCTACCCACACTGGCCCAGAGTCCGCGACGTACGCACCTGGTGGGCCACACCGATCAAGCCCCCGCTGCTCCTCGGACTCGCGTCCACCACGGTGCTGGTGGGAATCGGAACCGTGGCCATCGCTCGGCAGTTCACAGCAGAGGACTCCGCCGCAGCAGCCAACTGGTGGTCCGACTACGCCGAACACCTCGTTCTCCTCGGAGTAGTGCTGCTATTCGCAGCCACCCGGCTACCCGGTTGGCGCGTCCTCGCGGCCGCCGCATCGGCGGGATGGATCTACCTCGGCCTGACAGCGACACTCCTGCTCCCAAACCAAACCGCCAGCTGGGGAACACCGTACGGACTCTTCGGCGTGCTACTCGGCGCGGCCACCGCCACCACACTGTCCTCGAAAGACAATGAGCCACGAACTCGACAGTGTTCCTAGGTGTGATCCGCGGCGAGCCAGGGTCTGTCGCTTCCGCGCCCTGGGGCGGACGCGCTATGTCTCGACCCGGCCTTGCCGACAAGTAAGGCCGCGGTGTCCCGAGTCATTTGCGGGTGGGCGGCGTGGGCGGGCCGCCGATGGCGGCCAGCTCTGCCTGGTCGTCGCGACTCGGACAGAAACGCGTCATTCCGTTCCGAAAGCACTCTCCGCGCACAGCTGGCGACGCTCCGCCGCGACATGGTCGCTGAGGAGCCAGCGTCTCGGCGGGCTGCAGCTGCTTGCCGGTGACGCCTTCCCCGCTCGTTTGGCAAGCTGAACGGGGGATTTGATGCTTCCCCTGTTGGCGCCGCGACCTTGGAGCTGACCGCCTTCACGCCTGGACCCCTTGGACGACCGTGCTGGGTGCTGAGCGGCGCATGCTCTCCGGCGGAGCTACTTCACCTCGGAGCGGCGCAGGACCAGCAGCCCGAAGACGAGCGGCAGCACGATCCAGATGGCGGTGGTCGAGCCGAGGATGGCCCATTCCCTGGCCGTGTCCGTGCCGCCCTCGAACAGGGTGACCTGCGTGTAGTTCCAGTCGATCCACGGCTGCAGGTCACTGAACCAGTCACGCACCTGGGCGAGCAGGACGAGGATGCCTGGCAGGACGAAGGACACCACGAAGTAGCCGACGATCGCGGCCGCGGAGTTGCGCAGTACGACGCCGAGCGTGAAGCCGATCGCCATACCGACGAGGTTGCCGAGGAGGATCTGCGGCGCGGTCGAGAGAGAGATGTTCCAGACCGTGTCGACGCCCGCGAGCGTGGAACCAGCCAGGTTGCCCAGGGCACCGACAGCGAAGGCGACGGCCATCGAGACCACGCCGACCAGGAACGTCGCGATCGCCTTGGCACCGATCACGCGGCTGCGGCTCGGCACCAGGGTGAACGTCGTGAGCCCAGTGCGCTGGCTCCACTCGCTGGTGACGCCGAGGATCGCGATCATCGGCAGGATCACCGACATCGGGAAGCCGATCGCGGTCGCGAAGCTCTCGTAGGTGACTTCGTCGTCGGGCGCGAAGATGATGACGGCGCCGGTGGCCAGGACCGACAGCAAGCCGATGCTGATCAGCATCCAGAAGCCCGATCGGGTGTTGAACATCTTGCGGAGCTCGCTCTTGATCAGGCGAGCTGTGGGTATCGTGCGGACCGCTGGGCGAACCGGGACGGCCGCCGTCGTGTCGGGGGAGATGGTCGTGGCGGTCATGCCGCAACTCCTTCGCGTTGGGTGTCGGCAGTCAGCGACAGGAACATGTCTTCGAGGCCCGCCCCTTCGGCGGAGCGGAGCTCGGTGAGGGCGATGCCGGCGTCCAGAGCCACCACGCCCACCATGTCGGGATCGGCGTCGGTACGGACCGAACCGTCCCCGGCGAGCGTGCTGGGGATGCCGGCCTGCTCGAGGGCGTGCGCGAGGTCGCCCGGCGACGTGGAGCGGGCGAGGGTGCCGGCGGCTGCGAGCAGCTCCTCCTTGGTGCCGGAGGCGACGATCTTGCCGTTGCCGATGACGACGAGGTCATCGGCGATGACCTCGATCTCGTGCAGGAGGTGCGAGGACAGCAG
>DATDAP010000421.1:0-2797 GCA_036525335.1 Microlunatus sp.
TGGCGCCGGCCACGGCGTCGATGCCGAAGACGCCGAAGCCGAGCATCGCCAGGCCGAGCGCGACCAGCCAGCCGGGGATACAGCCGACGAAGAAGACCACCAGCAACCGGAGCACCTGGGGGCATGTGGGCCGAGGCGAAGTCACGGCACGAGGCGGGTCGCCTGCGGGCGGTCGAGGTCCGGGGGGCCGACTACGTGGGGGCCGGGGTCGGCGCCAACGGCCACGTCACCCGCCACCTGGCGACGGCGACCCAGGGCAGGGCCGCCTGGGTGATCGGCAGTCCCGATCTGCCGCACAGCTGGACCGACGTGGCCGACATGGCGCGGACACTCGTCGCCGTCGCCGATCGTCCCGACACGTGGGGGCAGGTTTGGCACGCACCCAGCAACGCTCCCCGATCGCAGCGTGAGACGCTCACCGATGTGCTCGCGGCCGGCGGACGCGCCCCGGTCGCGGTGCGGTCCATCCCTCGCCCAGTGCTGGGCGGCCTCGCGCTGGTCAATCCCCTGATGCGTGAGATCAACGAGCTCTCGTACATGTGGGAGAGGCCGTACGTGCTCGATTCGCAACGTACGCAGGAGAAGCTCGGCCTGACACCGAGCCCGTGGGACGAGATCTGCCGTCGCACGTTCGAGGGCAACCGGGAGTCGGTCAGCGCCTGACCCGACGGTCAACGCTGCTCCTTCGGACACCACCATGTCGTCCGGCCGCCGACGGTGGCGACCGTCATCTCGGTGCCACAGCGCGGGCAGTGCCGGCCGGTCTTGCGGAACTCGATGCTCTCGCCGGTGTGTACGCCGCCGTGCTCGATCGCGGACGTGGTGGACTTCTGCAAGCTCCGGTAGAGCCGGTTGAGCTCAGTCCGGGTCAGCTCGGCGGCCGGACGTCGCGGCGACAGCTTGGCCTGCCAGAGCGTCTCGTCGGCCAGCAGGTTGCCGATCCCGGCGATCAATGACTGGTCGAGCAGGCGTGCCTTGACCGGAGCCGTGCTGCGGCTCAGCCGGCGGACGAACTCGGCCCGGTCGACGAGCTGGGCGTCCGGGCCGAGATGACTCAGATCGGGATCGATGCGGACGCGGCCGAGTCGGCGTTTGTCGAACAGAGCCAGGGATCCGCCGTCGGCGAACGTCAGAGTGAACCGGTCCCAGACCGGGTTGCGGCGGGGGTCGTCGAGGGCGTTCGCATACGGTCCGGCCAGCCGGTCGCCACCTTCGGTGGGTTTCCCGCCCGGCTGGGTGATCACCATCCGACCGCTCATCCCGAGGTGGATGCCGAGGACCGGTCCGGGGGTCCGTGACCGTCCCAGACCCGAGGTCTCGCACCACATCGACTTGCCTTGGCGGTGGGCCGCGGTGAGCTTGCGGCCGCGGAGGGCGTGGGCGATCTCGCCCGGCGCGTGCGGTCGGCAGACCCAGGTGTCGGTGTCGTCGACCTCGATGATGCGCCGTCCGAGGCCGGCGTCCTCGATGGCGGCGCGGGCCAGCTCGACCTCCGGAAGCTCCGGCATCAGCCGAGCACCGGGATGATCAGATCGGTGAGCTGATCATCGTGTGGGGCGGGCAGGCGACCCGTGCCGATCATGATCACGTCGGTCGTCGCGGGGGACTCCATGATCAGCTCCAGACCGAGATAGAGGTCGGTCGCCGGGAGCACCGTGGCTGCGCGCATGACCGTACTTCCGGTGACCGCCAGATGCCGGATGCCACCGGCCGGTTTCTGATGCGACGCGGTCAGCAGCCGCACGTACCGGACGTGGTCGATGTGCACGCTGTCAGCGTGCCATCCGGTGGGCAGCGCTCACGCGTGCAGCACGGCGGCACCACCGAACTGACCGTGCTTCAGGTCCGCCAGGGCGCGGTTGGCGTCCGCCATCGCATACCCGACAGTGGTGGCGCGAACCCCGAGCCGGGCGGCCAGGTCGAGAAAGGTCTCTCCGTCGGCCCGCGTGTTCGCGGTGACGCTGACCAGGCGTCGCTCGTGGAACAACGAGTCCGCGTAATTCAACGACGGGATGTCGGAGGACCAGATGCCCGCCATGGCGAGCGTCCCTCCGCGGTCCAGGGCCTGCAGGGCCACCGGTACCAGCTCCCCGGCGGGAGCGAACATGATCGCGCCGTCCAGCGGCTCCGGCGGCGCGTCCGCCGGGCCGCCGACCGAGTCGACTCCGAGATCGCGCGCCAGGTGCTGATTGTGCTCACCGCGGGTGAGCACGTGAACCCTGATGCCCTGCTGCAGGGCGATCTGGGCCGTCAGGTGGGCACTACCGCCGAAGCCGTAGATGCCGAGTCGGCCCCCCTCGGGGACATCGGCTCGCTGCAGCGCGCGATAGCCGATGATGCCCGCGCAGAGGAGGGGAGCGGCCGCCTCGTCGGACAGCCCGTCCGGGATCGGGTAGGCGAAGGCCTCGTCGACCAGGCATGCCTCGGCGTACCCACCGTCCACGTCCCAGCCGGTGAACGTCGGGCGCAGGCAGAGGTTCTCGCGGCCACGCCGACAGAATCGGCAGCTGCCGTCGGTCCCACCCAGCCACGCCACACCCACCCGATCGCCCAGGACGAAGCGGTCCGTGCCCGACCCGACGGCGTCGACGACGCCAACGACCTCGTGTCCCGGGGTGACCTGCGGACGTCTGGGCGCCAGGTCGCCCTCGGCCAGATGGAGGTCGGTGCGGCACACTCCACAACAACTCACCCGAAGGCGCACCTGTCGCGGACCGGGTGCCGGGTCGGGACGTTCCACCCGGACCAGCGAGTGATCATCGATCGGTCCAGGAGAGTCCACCACCCAGGCGTCCAT
>DATDAP010000422.1:0-31962 GCA_036525335.1 Microlunatus sp.
CGCAGCGCGGCAGCATCCGCGTCCAGGGCTCACGGTGGTGGGCCGCGAGAGCCTCCCAGGCGCGCTCGGTCGTCGAGGCGTCGACCTCCAGCCCGGCCAGCACCGCGATCACGGTCTCGGCGGCCACGCTGATGTGGTGACTTTGCCAGTCCCAGTACTCGGTGGCGATCCCGTACGCCTGCGCCAGCTCGAGCAGCGACTCATCCAGCTCGGTCATCGGCGGAGCCTCTCAGGAGTGCAGGAGCATCTGGGGGCGACACGCTCTTCGTCGTCACCAGATGCGACAAACGAGTGAGACGTGCGCAGCCGGATGACCGCGGAGCGCGGAGCGCGACAGATGATTCGGGTCACGCGGTCATCCTGCCGCAGACCGTCCAGCCGCCCGGGTTCCCTCCGTCAGCTGCGTCAAAGTCACGCCGACTGGTGTCCCTCGCGGCGTGTCGGGGCCGTTGCGGCCCGGTCGGGTTGAGTTTGCCGCACTCAGGTGGCGGCACGCGCCTTCCGGGCGGCCACGAACGACCGGACACCGACCACGACGTAGACCGCGCACAGCACGAAGAGGATGATGCTGGTGAGGATCGCGGCCGGGCGCTCCGCGGTGCCGGCGAACAGCTGACCGATCTTGACCACGTTCATCAGGGAGCCCAGCGCACCGAGCAGCGCGACCACCAGGGCGGCGTGGATGCCGTGCCGATGCAGCGACGGCCGGCTCGAGATGGCGGCGCAGATCAGCATCAGACCGCCGACGAAGGCGGGGATCAGAGCCGTGATGCTGCTGGTCGAGGTGATCACGAAGGCCGCCACGCCGGTCAGCACCAGCAGGGCTCCGACGATCGTGGTCAGTCTGGTCATCAGCATCTGGTCGGTGCTCCTTGTGGTGGCGGGAGTTCGGGACCGTACCCGACCCGACCAAGTCGCTCCGCCCCGTCCAGCGGCTGGCTTCCGGCACGAAGAACCCACCGATCCCGATACTCTGCGGCTCGGAACGCACGCCAGAGCAGGGAGATCGAGATGAGCCTGACCGTGCGGGTGGCCACACCCGAGGATCGACGCGTGGCGTTCGACGCCGTCCTCGCGCCCAGCTTCGTGGTCGACGAGCTCGAGCCGTTCGATGAGTTCAACGCCAAGCTGGACGACGGCGTCACCACCCTGTTGGTCGGTGCCGACGACGGCACCGGTGAGATCGTGGCGGCCGCGGTCTTCGTCAACGTCCGGGCGGCCAGCGCCGTCGTCCTCCGGCAGATGGCGATCCGGGAGGATCTGCGGCGGACCGGCCTGGGCTCCGAGCTGTACCGCGCGTTCATCGCCACCTTGGAGGAGACCGAGCAGCCGAGTCTGGTGCTGGCCGAGGTCCAGCACCCCGACCATCACGAAGCCCACCCACGACACGGCGACCCGCTGTCCAGGCTCCGCTTCTACGACCGGTTCGACGCGGTGATCATCGACGTCCCCTACTACCAGCCCGCCCTGACCCAGGGCCAGCAGCCGGTGTACGGCCTGCTGCTGCTCGCGCTGTACGTGCGTCCCGATCTGATCAACCCGGCTCGGACGTACCTGGACCCGCCCGAGAACCTGCTGTTCGCGCTCCGCAGCCTGCTGTACGCCGACGGCGACCCGGACGAGGCGGCCGCCGCCGCCCTGCTGTCCGCCGCCTCCGTGTCGCGGGTGCGGCTGGTACCGACCGGCGACTATGCGCAGGTCAAGCCGGGGCTCCCGCCGGCGACGTAGTGCTCGGCGCATACGATCCTACCGACATCAGCCCGCCCCTTGCGGGTCATCGGTGGCTCGGATGCCGACACGAGTCGTCTGTCCGCACATGCGGACCCACGTTGGCTTCGAGATCAGCCCAGCCAGTCGATAGCGAGCCCTCGCGGGGGCCGCGCGTATGGAGTGAAGCTCTCGGGGCCTTCGCGGAGGACGGCTTTGCAGTGGCACCGCCCAATTCAGATCGATCGCCCGCGGGTGCAGCAGGGCGCTCCGGTCGGCCCAGTCGGTAGGTACTGCCGCCGAGAGGGCCCGAGAGGTCGAGCCGGTCTGAGCGAGTTCGGCGTGTTCGTTGCCGTGCAGGCAACGATCACGCGATCACCTTGGCGATGAAGCTGGTCCAGAAAGTGACACAATCGCGAATCCTATTCGCGGCAATATCCCTTGAGCCAGAATCTTGAGCACATAAGGCGAGGCAGCAGGCTATGACGATCGACTGGCGTCGAGGTCTGGTCTATCCGTGGTCAATTGCTCCCCGCTAGGCATTGGCAATAGGGCTTGGCAATAGAGTTGAGGCATGCGACAGCGGACAGATGTCAGGACATGTTCGCCGAGGACGTCGACAAGAAGATCTAGCAGCCGCAGGGGGTCTACGGTGCCGGAAGTCCGCGGCATCTCGGGACTGCGCGACCCTGGCGCAGGACAGCACGGTCACTGGTCACGCATCGCGTCGCGTTCGGTCGCTTGACATGAGCGAGGTGTCCGTCGGTCGAGCTTCCGAAAAGACTCGGCTCAGGGAGTACTGCACCCAAGTTGCTTCCGGCCATCTCACTGTCGTCATCATCAAAGGTGAGGCAGGCATCGGAAAAACCCACCTGCTCCGGAATTTGCGGACGCGATTGTCGACCTGGCGAGTTGGCTTCGCGGATGGCGATCCCGCGGAGAGCCGAATGCCCTTCGGGATGCTCACCCGGCTTGTCGGCTCATTCTCACACCCGACCGTTCCCGGGCTTGACGCATCGATTCTTGGAATGGAGTCCGATCCGCTGATCGTCGGGTCTGCGTTGCTGCGTGCTATCGGTGAGCTGCCATCGACACCTCCGATAGCGCTGCTGATCGACGATGCCGGCTGGACGGACCAGCAATCCCTGCAGGCGCTGTGCTTCGCACTCCGCAGACTCGAGGCTGATCCCGTGCTGACCGTCCTCACCGTGCGAGACGCGGACGCCCACCGCCTACCCGACGGCCTTGACCGGCTAGCGGAGGCTGTCAATGGCAAGATCACCCTTGCTGGACTGACCACTGACGAGGTCGTCGAGTTCGCCGATGCTCTGGGATACACACCGCTCGCCCGGACCGAAGCGGTGCGGCTAAGGGCACACACCCTGGGCAACCCGTTGTTCGTCGAGGCATTGCTCCGGGACCGGGCCCAGGGAGGGTTGACCGTCCGCCGCGGCCACTTGCCGGCACCACACTCGCTCTCCGCGATCGTCGGCCGGGCTCTCGATCAGGCGGATGTCGCGACATCGAGCCTCATCCGCTCCGCAGCAATCGTGGGCATGCGGTGCCCGCTGGACCTGGCGGCGCGCATCGGCCAGATCGACGAACCGTTGGACGTTCTGGAGGCGGCTACGCATCTCGAAGTCGTCGATGCGGTTCAACACACCGACGGCTGGGAGGTGACATTCCGTCACCCCCTGATCAGGGCTGCCGCCTACGACACCTTGGGACCGGCATCGCGAACCCGCTTGCATAACCGGGCTGCGGAACTGCTGCCCCACCCCGAGTCGTTGAGCCATCGGGTCGCGGCGGCATCCGGACCAGATCTGGAGTTGGCTGGAGCCCTGGAGTCGCAGGCCATCACCGAGCAGGACTCGAGACGACACGGCCAGGCGGCCGATTGGCTGCTCGCGGCGGCCGGTATCACCCCGGCCGGTGCCAGGCGAGATGGCCTCCTGTTGCGCGGAGTTGAGCAGCTACTGGCCGCCGGCGAAGTCTGGGATGCCAGTCAGCACTGGGCCGAGATCATGGCCATGCCTCCCATCGCGGGCCGGCAGATGCTCGCCGCTCAGCTCGCCTGGCTCCAGGGCCGTGACCGTGAGTCGGCAGAGCTGGCCTGCGAGGTGTGGGACGACCCGGAAGCGCCAGACCAGACGCGGGTGACCGCCGCCTTGCACATGGCCCAGATGGAGGTGCTGGCAGATAGGGGATTGGATGGGGCGAAATGGGCTGAGCGGGCCTCTCGTATCCAGCACCTGCCGCCGACGATGTCGAGCCTCGCTCGGATCCATCGCGCCGTCGGGCTCTCGATCGGCGGTGACCCAGAGGCCGGTGTGGCGTCCCTCGGGGAGCACCTCCCCGAGGATCCGGTCTCTGTCTCGACGGCCCGGATGGAGGAGCTCTGGGTCCGCGGCATGCTTCGGGCCTGGTGTGAAGACTTCGATGGCGCGTATGACGACCTACGGGAACGTCCCGCCGACCGGAAGGGCTGGCCGTTGCGGCCATACGCCCTCATTCGCCTGGGTGGGCTGGCCCAGGTCGAGTATCGGCTCGGGGCCTGGGACGATGCGCTGGCACACGCCGAGGCCGCTGCCAGCCTGATCCGCGACATGGAGCAGAGCTGGCTGCTCGCCTTCGGTCACGCGATACCAGTGTTCGTCCTCGCCGCCCGCGGCCAATGGCAGTCGGCAGCCGAGCACCTGGCCGAGTCGTCGCGGGCGGCGGCTGCGCTCGGCAACCTTGCCAGCCTCAACTACACGGCCAATGCCGCCGTCCACCTTGCCGCCTGCCAGGCCGACCCCGCGGCGGTCATCGAGGCCGCTGCTCCGCTGAGGTTCTTGGCCGGCGGGGCCCGGGTCGTCGGCCTCTTCGACTGGCAGACCGCGTACGCGTCGGCGCTGGTGGCCCAGCGCCGGTACGAGGAGGCCGGCACGGTCCTCGACCGGGTGGCCGAGCAAGCTGAGCGCAGGCGACTCCGTGGCGCCAAGGCCGCTGTTGCCCGGGTCCGCGCGGAGCTGAACGCGCGACTGCGCCGCCCGGAGGCCGCGCGAGCGGAGTTTCAGACCGCCGAGAAGCTCGTCGTCAACGGTCCGCCATTCGAGCGGGCGCGCACCCAGCTGGCGCACGGAGGCTTCCTTCGGCGCATCGGCGAGCGCCGGGCTGCCGCCCAACTACTGTGTTCCGCCCGAGACATCTTCCAGCGCCTCCAGGCACAGCCGTTCCTCGACCGATGTGTCGACGAACTGGCCGCCTGCGGGACCTGGGCCGATACGTTATCAAGCGGCGATCCGGCCGGGCCGAGGCTCACTGCGCAGGAACTCGCGGTCGCGCGCCTGGTCAGTCGGGGGCTCACCAACCGTGAGGTCGCCGCCCAGCTCGTCCTCAGCGTGAAGACCGTCAGCTACCACCTTGGCAACGTGTACGCCAAGTACGGGGTTCGGTCCCGAACCGCACTCGCGACCCGGTTTCGCGCCACCGGACCCGGCCGCTTTTAGCTCAGCAGCCAGCCAGAACCGCGCCCGAGTCCTGGTCATTTGCCCGAGGACAGACTCAAGGGAGGCCGGTAGAACTGATTCATATGTACGTCGGTCGATCGACCGTGCGACCGATCCAGTCACCCTGCGTCGACGGCACGATCAAAGTCAGGAGCATCAGATGAGTGAATCGGAACCGGTCGAGATCAAGCTCACGATCGACGCCGAAGTCGATGACGCTGTGGGCGAGCTGTGCCGCGGCTCAGCGAGATCGGGCCGCCTCGTCTACTTCGTCGAGGACATCACTCCAGGGATCAAACCTGCTCTGCCGCTGTTCGAAGCAGGGCTGATCCTCCGGCTGCGCGGCAACCCGGGAGAGAAGAGCGACTCGACGGTCAAGTTGAGACCCTGTCGCCGCTCGCAGCTGAGTCAGGCATGGGCTCACGCGTGGAAGCGCGGAGATGTCAGGTTCCGCATCGAGCAAGATTGGTCGACCCAGAACCGGTCCCTCGCCGCCTCGTGCACCGCCAAGTCCTCGTCCTGGACGATCAGCGACCTCGTTGACGACACAGGGCGCCTCAAGGAGGCGTTCGAGGAACCGCAGTTGGCGTGCCTGGCCGAATGCACCAACCTGCGGCTGTACTTCGACGGACTCACCGCCCTGGGTCCGATCGCGGCGACGACCTGGGAAGAGACCCGCATCGACGGGGCCGTGGCAGAGCGCTGGACCGTCGGCTCCCAGGACTTCCTGGAGCTCTCGATCCGATGCGAGGACCCGGCGGCCGCGCCGGAGCAGCAGGCAGCGTTCGAACGGTCTGTGCGGGAGCTGGTCGAGCCGGCATCTTCGGGAGAGTCCAAGACCCGGCGGGTGCTGACGTACCTTGCCGATCACGCTGCTGCAGTCCGATGACGGCGATCGGACCAGGATCGCCCGAGTCCGGAATGGCTAGGAAGAGCCCTTCACGAAGCACGCTGTCGATCGAGGGCGATCGTGTGTCGACGCGGCTGTGCCTCTTCGGTGGTCCTGAGCTGGTGCGCCACGGCCGGCGAGTGTCACTTCCGGAGGGCAGCAAACGGGTGCTTGCCTTCGTGGCGATGCACCACCGGCCCGTAGACCGACGACTCGTGGCCGGCACGCTCTGGCCGCGGGTCGGGGACCTCCGCGCGTCGGGGAACCTCCGCACCGCCCTCTGGCGGCTCCGCGCCACCGGAATCGACGTCATCGTGCTTTCGAGTCTTACCCTGACCTTGCAGCCCGGCATCGAGGTTGATATTCGCCAGCTACGTGGCTGGACGGATCGGGTTCTCAGCGATCGTCCCGGACCCGAGGAGCGCCGACTGCCCCGATGGGGTCCGGAGACTCCCGTCCTGCTTCCCGGCTGGTACGACGACTGGGTGCTGTTCGAGCGTGAACGTCTGCGTCACCGGATGCTCTGTGCGCTCGAGCGGCTGAGCGGCATCCAGTTGGCGGCCGGGCGGCACGTCGATGCCATCGAGGCCGCGCTGCGCGCCGTCGAGCTCGACCCACTTCGCGAGAGCGCTCAGCGGGCCCTGATCAGAGCCCATCTGGCTCTTGGCAACGTGGCGGATGCCTGGCGAATGTATGAGGCCTACCGGTCGGTGCTGGACCGTGAACTGGGCGTCGGGCCAAGTCCCGAGCTGAGGTTGCTCCTCGCGGACGTCTCCGAGCGACACTTCGGCCGCTCGCAAGCCCGATGCCCGACCTGCCCGCTGACGCACCCCGCGAGGCACAATCGCGCTGGTTGACCAGTGTCGTGAGAATCGCGGCGCGAACCAGGCGTCGGTGCCTCCCGTTCTTGATCGGGCTCCGTGACGGTCGGGTGACTCGGGCTGGTGACGCTGGATTGATGTCGCCCGAACGTGAGGGACTCTGGGACCGCGTGATCATCAAAGTGGCGGACGTACCCGTCGGCATCCTGCTGGCGATCGTTGGCATCATCTGCTTCATACTGTCGCCACCCCAAACCGAAGTGGGAAAGGCCCTGCTCACGGCGGCCGGGTTGTTCGGCATTGGCCACGGCGTGCACACTGCGGCCAAGGTCAGAAAGACGGCCATTGGTGCCGTCGGCAGGAGTCTTGCCGAGCAAGCTCAGGAATCGCACGACGAAGCCGAAACGGATGACGACCCCGACAAGCCGAACCAAGGTCCGAGCACGCAAACGGAGAGAGCTCGGCCGTAGCTACGGATGCCGAGGATGGGCCGCCGAGCGACTGATCTGGCTCACGCTCGTTGCCCATCGTCGTCACGCGTCACCGCGCCGGCGACGCTGTGTGCTTCGCGCTCGGCCGGGTCGGAGGGCGAGGACACCTGCCATGGGCCCGCAGGCAATGGGCCGACCTGCTGCATGGTGTGGACCAGCTCATGTGCCAGCAGGCGCTCACCGGCCGGTGTGCCGGGACGGTACCTGCCCTCACCCATCACGACGTGACGCCCGATCGTGTATGCGTCGGCCTGGATGGAGGCAGCCGATTCGGCTGCGCTGGCTCCGGTGTGGATCCGGATCGAGCCGAACTCGTGGCCGAAGCGGCGTCCCATCCGCGCCGCCACCGCGGGATCGAGTGCGACTCCATCAGTGTCGGAGAAGCTGAGGGCGGTGCCGATGCCACCGGGCTGTGCGTCCGGTCGGGCGTGTCGATGGACCTCAGGTTCCTCGTCGTGATTGCACGTCCCCGGTGGACATTGCACTCCCCCGCAACGTTGTACGTGCACGGTCACCGATCCAGGACGGACCTGGCCTCGAGCCGGTGGCGCAACCTCGACCAGGCTGGCTGACTCCGTCATCGCACGTGCCTCCTCCCATTCCGCTCAGTATCTCTGACCTCGACCCGCCAAGGGATCAAGTCACATTCGTCGAAGTCGCTCGCCGCGTTCCGCTTGCGCGCCGCCGGGCCGGCTGTTCCCTTGCGGGCTGCTCAGCTGCCTCCGGTTCCTCTATCGTTGGCTGCTCGTCCGCCCGCCGCTCGCCCTCCGGTTCCTCGACCGGTGGCTGCCCGCCCGCCGACTGCTCGCTCCCCGACTCCCTGGCCGCCGATTCCTCGACCGACGGCTGCCCACCCGCCGACTCCACGATCTCCGATTCGTGACCCGTCAGCTCCTCGCTGGACGGCTGGACGCCGGCTCCGCGCAGCCAGAACGCGAACGCCCGTTCGTCGACGAAGCCCGAGCTCGGGCCGGTGGGCGCAACAGCGTGATCGAGCAGACCGAGCACACATCTGACCGAGTCGACCGAGGACCCGTCCAGCACAGAGAACAACCGCTCCAGGAAGTCCCGAGACGTCGGGATCGGGCGCCACACGAGAGATTGCTCCACGCCTACCTTTTCGATACTCACCTCGCCGGCGAGGACGATTGACGCGACGCCGATGACCTGGTCGCCCCACAACGCCTTGTCGGCACTCGACAGCGGGAAGGGCAGCTCCACCGTCATTCGCAGCGGGGGGTCCGATTCGGGTGTCTGCGGAGTGCCGTCGAGGGCGACGGCCACTCCCGAGACCAGCTCCGTGACGCTCACCCTGTCTGCGCGTCGCAGCTCCCGGCCGCCATGCAGGCTGACACGCGTCGGCAGCGGACGATCGCCGATCAACCGGTCCAACGCCTCCTGGACGGTGTCGACACCGGCCATCGCCGGACGATCACCGGAGCGGAACCAGACCTGGTCGGCGATGCTGAGTCGGGCCGAGAAGTGCACGGGGTTCCCGACGACGGCTTCGGACTCCGACACCAGGCGAGCATCCGCGGTCTGGCTGGGCTGACCGGGGCTGGCGGCGAGCCGCCAGACGCAGCGAGCGATGCCGTCGGGCCCGGTGCTGATGTCCACCGACTTTCCTGCCGTGGCGAGCGCCGCCTTGTCGGTGGCAACATCACCCGCGGCGGCGGTGAACCGAACCACGGCCTTCGGCACCGGCCGCCCGTTCGCCGAGACCAGAACCTCCAGTGGCCGCGGAAGTGGGTCACCCGGCATGGCCTCCTGGCCGTCACCGCCCACGAGTGAGAGGACCGCCGTGCTCGTCAGCTCGGTAAGTGGCTCGAACAGTCGCCGGCAGTCGGTGGTCTTCCAGGTGTTGTTGTCAGCACTGCGCTCCAGGATGGCGATCGGCGCATAGCGATGGATGATCCCCTCCGGTGGGCTAAATGCCGGCTCGCCGTCGACGATGTCCCAATCCACGTCACCGATGAGGTCACTGAGTTGAGCCCGCAGATTCGCGGTGCGAGCCGGGATCAGCCAGTAATCACCGGTGCGCAGCACGCCGCCCGGTTCGAAGGCGACCTGCACGCCGTCCTCCAGCGACACCCACCTGTCCTTGTCGTCGGCGGGCACCGGAAGGGGCGCCGACTCCCAGCGTCTGACCACCGCGTCCGCACCGACATCCTTCTCGGTCGGCGGCGGGTCCGCTTTCTCGCCGGGCGGCGGGTCCGGGTGCCATTGCGCCACCGGCAGCCGGACCCCGTCGGGAGTGGCCAAGCGGGCGAGGAACCCAGGCTCGCCGCGCAGCGCGCGCTCTCTCGGCAACACCTCCACCCACCCGTTGGTGACGAACCAGAGCCGGTCGTCGCGGCCGGGGGCTGTCACCACGAGCACGTCACCGTCGAGGCGATCCAGCTTGGCCACGACGGACCCGTTCTCGCGCGACCAGACAAACGTCGCTCCGTGCTTGGCATCGCTGCCGTCGCGGATCTCGACCCGATAGAGCTGGTTCTCCAGTCGGCGGTAGCCGGCTCTGACCGGCACCGTGCAGGGCCGCTGCTCCGTCGGCTCCGAGTGAGCCCGAGCCCGCAGCCGTCCGGTGCTCTGCTGCTCGGGCGGAGTCCAGCCCACCAGGTCGGCGCAGGTGGTCCCGCCCTCGGCGGCGGTGAGGCGCACCTGCCAGACGGTCCGGGCGCGACTGGCGGTGTCCGGTCCCTGCAGGGCAACCTCGAGCAGCTCGGGCCGGTCGACGGCACTGACGTGCTCGGTCCAGACGTCGAGATAGGCCACGTATCGACCGGGATCGGCGGGCAGCTCGACGCCGGGCAGATCCGGCTGCTGGCCGAGCTTGAGCTCCGGCTGCTCGTTCTCGCAGAGGATGCCGTCGACGTAGTACCGACCGAGGCTGATCAGAAGCTGGTCGCCCGGGCAGTCTCCTGCCTTGCCCGACACCTGACAGGCGATCGCCATTCCGGCCCCCTTCCGGGGGCCGCCATGCGAGCCGATGGTGTCGGCGCACAGGCGTCGGTGCAGATGGCTCGCGATGTCGGCCTGCTCGTTCCAGTCGGCGTCGAGCTGCACCCGTCCCTGCTGCATCAGCACCTGACTGTAGTGGTGGCTGCTGCGGAACGTCCGTCGGCTGAAGTCGCCCTTCATCATGCACCTCACGTAGCGAAGAAGACTCCGGCTTCGAGTCCGAAGGGGAGGTAGTGGCTGAGTTGTGCCGACAGGTTCGCGACCCGTCGGCGCTGCTGCAGGAAGTGATAGGCACCCATCTCGCTCTCGTCGTCCGCACCCGCTCTGATCTCGACCGAGCACTGCTCGTGCAATTGTCCGAACCGGGGATCATCCGGGTCACGGCTGACGAATCTGGGCGTGACCGGCGCGAGGGCGCCGGGATCGGGTTGGCAGCGATAGCGACGCGGAGCCTGTGAGCCTGCCGGCAGGTACGAGTAGCGGACCCAGCCGAGCTGTCGCCGTCGCACATCGACCGAGCCGAGCAGGATGGCATTGCTTGCGGTGAGGCTCCGCGCGGTCGTCCGACCGAGCACGGTCGACGACTCGATCTCCACCCGGCTGCTGGGTGCGTCGACGCAGAGATCGTCGGCCGGCCCGCGCGCGGAGAGGATCGAGTCCACCACCCGGACCGCGGCCCCCCTGCGCAACCGTACGGCGGCGCCGACCGTCCGCTCGAGCTCGACGGTGAGCTCAGGGTTGTCGACTGCGATGACCGTCGTGCCGCGGCTTTCGACCGAGCGTCCCGCGCCGAGCGTGCAACCGGCCAGGGCGAGCCGGGCCAGCCCTCCGGGGCACACCACCACCCGGCCCTCGATCGACAGGCCACTGAGGATCAGCTCCGAACCCTCTGTACCCACTCCACCCTGGCCGAGAACTCGCAGCGAGCCGGCGAGGTGCGGCCTCAGGCCGGCGGCATCGAATTCACCCGGCCGTCGCTCCGGGACGGCGGAGCTGTCCTGTGTCGTCGGCCAGGTGGCGGCGACGACGAGCAAGCGCTCACCTGGGCCGAGCTCGATGGTCACCTCCTCGCGATAGGTGGCGCTGTCCATCAACGCGATGACGCCGGTCCTGCCGCCGCCGAGCCGACCGGCCCGCCATAACGCCACGGCTTCGGACAGCGAGTGCACCACGGTGCCCGGGCCCGGCTGGTCGTCTGCGCTGACTCCCACCTGCCAGCCGAAGTCGGGCCAAGCCGAGGTCAGCTCCTTGGTGAGGGCCCGCCGATCCCATGGACCTGCTCCGAGGTCACCGGGGAACCCGTAGGAGTAATCCACCTGCACCCTGCCCGGCCGCACGCCGTTGGGCAGAGCCAGCCGTCCGAGCACGGGGTCGACCGACACCGGTCCGGCCGAATCGCCCGTCGGACGCGCCCAGTCGCTGAGATCACAGCAGCGAAGCCGGACCGACGGTGCGGATCCGTCCCACCACACCCGTACGACGGCGCCTGGCGACCGCTCGGCTCTCCGCTCAGGCAGTGCCGGACAGCGGGACTCCTCGACCGGGGCCGGCGGGTCCGGGGGTGCGTCGAGCAGACCGGCCAGCAACCGCCGGCTCAGGGGGCCGGGCAGATCGGATTCTGTGCTGAGATCGCTCCGATCTGCATCGGCGGCGGGATGGTTGAAAAGCGGGATGTCCCGACCTGCCGGATCGAAGTTCCAGCGCCCCTGAGCCGCGTCGACCGCCCCGGCATCACCGCCCTCCACCGGGTAGCTGGCCAGGCGCCACAGGTGCAGGCCGACCGAGGGAATGTTGTGACATCCTCGATGCACGTCGACGTGACGCACATCCGCCGTCCGGGCAGCTGCGCTGAACGGACTCTCCAGGAGATCGAGGGCCGCAGCCTCCCGGAGATCCGCGATCGCACCCCGGTCGAGTCGGACGTGGTCGACGTGCTGGGTCGTCGCCACCAGCTGGAAGTACTCCACGACATGCGCGGGCCAGCCCGTGACGTCGCGGGCAAGCAGCTCCAGCCCCGCCGGCGTGCCTTTGCGCCGGCGGAGCCGGAGGGTGTCGGCCACGAGCGCTCGCTGACTGGTGAGTCCGTCCGCCGGCGGCTTCACGCCCAGCAGGTCGCCGAGGTAGGGCACCACCCAGTCCTCGCAGGTCTCGACGAACCAGTTGTCGTACAGCTGATCGACGTCCTCGCTCAACCGTCGAAGCTCGCCCTCGACGACGGCGAGCAGTCCCCGCAGCGGCGAGCCGAGCTCGACATCGCGCATCCGGTGGATGACGGGGAGCAGGTCGTAGAGCGACTGAGTCGAGGTCACTGAGTCATCTCCGTCACCCGGACGGCGTCCTCGCCGTCGGCCAGCAGCAACAGCTCGGCGGGACGAATGTCGTCCGGGCCGAATGGCTCGGGCTCCACCGGTCGCCGGTCCAGCCGTCGAAGCTCGCGGCCGACAGCGGGCGATCGGTGTGCGGCGTCGTGGGCGATCAGCAGCTCCCGCACCCCCGCGCCCTCGGTCGTCAGGTGCAGCTCGGTCAGGCCGACAGCTTCGACTCCCTGCACCGCTTGCACGGTCGCGAGCACCTCAGAGGTGGTGACCGGCTGCGTGAAGTCGCGTCTCGCCAGGGCGAAGTGATCGATGATCGCGGCTCGGACCACGACGCCCACCGAGGCGAACACGAGCGTCGGATCGACCAGCACCGCAACGCCAACCACGAACCGCAGTGGCACGAAGTCGTCGATCCGGACCGACCGGCTGCGGTCCCGCATCCGGTCGAGCGCCTCGCGGAGATGGCCGAGGGTCAGTGGACCCATCGTCTGCCCGTCGGGAGCTGCGACCGTGACGTGCACGACGGGAGCGGTCCCGTTCCACAACACCACCGCCCTGGCCTTGGCCACCCCGACGAACGCCCGGGCGAAGTCGGCATGGTCCTCGATCGACACCACCCGGTCGAGAGTCAGCACGGCGAGCGGAGCGTTGGTGCGCGCATCCTCGACGACCTCCGGAGGGGTGCCACCGCTGGCTGGGATCGGGTTGGTGACTGCGACGATGCCCAAGGGCCGTTGCTGGAGCAGGGACAACGCACCGGGTGGAGCGTTGCCCGCCGGTCCGATGCCCGTGCGATAGCTCGCGACGATGTTCTCCTGTCCGCTGGGCAACCTCGACCCGTGCTCGCCATCGCCGAAGATGACCGTGGCGTCGCCGTCAGTGCTGAGCCGGACCACGTACGCCGGCTCCCGAGGCCCGGCCAGGAACAGCGACGCCAGCTCGTGCCACAGCACACCGTCGACGCGCACCTGCAAGGTGCTCTCTACCCCGCCGGCCGTCGCCGCGGTGAGGTAGGTGAGATCCTTCTTCTTCAAGGTGAATCGCTGGAAGCTCGACGTGCCGTCGCCGCTGCCGAGCACCTCGGCTTGGACGGTCTCGCCGTGCGTGGCGGTGACGACGTTGGCCAGAATCCGGACCGAGGGACGGTCGAGGACCGTTGACTGCTGGACGCCCCGCTCTGAGATGCGGGAGAGCTCATTGGTCAGCGAGATGATGCCCCCTCCCGGCGGGATCGACTCGATCCGGGTGAGGTGGGCGACGGCGTCGCCGCTCGGGGTCGTGCCGGTGACGACAACCCGCTGCCCGACCGAGAACGGCTCGACCGTGGTGACCTGAAGGTCGGAGCCGGTCACGCGACCTCCCAGCGGCTCGCTCGTGAGCTCCAACCAGTCGTCGTCCTCGCCTGCAGCGAAAACGACGACCTCCCGCCGATCGAACTTGGCGAGCTCGTCGCCCTTGACATCGAGCACCACTCTGGTTGTTCGGCCCGTCAGCGCGAAATCGGTGCGCGCGGAGAGCTTGGCGTCCGTGACCTTGCAGACCAGATCCTGCTTGCCCTGCTCGCGGAGCACCAGCCATGAGCCGGGCTGAAGCTTTGGGTACGCCTGATCGATGTGGAGCACCGGCTGGCCGACCTCGTCGGGAAGCTTGAATCGGGGCCATCGGGGTGGCCACTGGGGCGGTTCGGCGCCTGCTGCACTCGTCCCAGTCGGCGACGTGGTCCCAGTCGGTGTCGTGCCGCTAGGCGGGGGCGGATGAGGTTTGGGGTCCTCGAAGGCTAGTTGCACGTCCTTCGGCATCGTCCGGAAGTCCGGAGCGTTGTGGCCGAAGACCGAGGCCCGGAGGCGAAGCGCGTACACCCGGGTGCCGGGCGGCCACGGCTCAGGCAGTCCGTCCGCCCAGGTGACGGCCGTGGCGTCCACATCCTCGGGGGTTCGGGCGGGCACCGGTTTCACCGTGCTCAGGAGTCGCACCGCCCGCTTCACCGACTTCGGGTCAGCCGTGCCGTCTGGGCCTGATACGAAGAGCAGTGCATCCCCCACCGCCAGTCCCGTGCCGACCCCGGCCAGGTAAGCGTTCTTCGCGCCCGCCTTGATCAGTTGTGGGCCGCGGAGTCGCAGCGGCACCGCATTCCCGGTCGCACGCGCCTCGAGAGGCTCGTCGGTCTCGTACGTCTGGGGCCGCTGACCCTGGGCCGGCACACTGCGCACCGGCAGACCGGCCCACACCTGCGCCGCCGGCGGGGCGCCCTCGGCAGGCAGCACGTCGAACGACAGCAGCGTTGCGGCGGCGGCCCCGGGACGGAGCTCGTAGCCGATGCTGCGAGCCAGCTCGAGCACCGATCGCAGCTCGGTTGCGGTGCGCAGGTAGCCCTCGTTGCCGATCCGCTCGTGGTAGAAGGTCACCACGTCAGCGAGCGTCGCAAACGCGTCGAGCAGCGCGATGCTCGCGTCGTCGGCGGTCCTCACTGTGAGTGCCGGCAGGCTGCGATCGATCGCACCAAGCATCCGCCGAAGCACCGAGCCGTGGGTTCCCGAGCGGTAGGCCAACCGGGTCAGGCCGGGCGGGTTCGTCGGTGCCGGCTCGACCGGCGGTGCATCGCAGCATCCGCACGCGTCGACGTCCGCGGGCCCGCTCACAGTCCACCCTCCACGACGAAGTCGATCCGGCCGTTCTCCGGATGGTCGGCATCGCTGTCACACCGCGCCACCTCGAGCCGGTCGATCGGGATCCGGCCTGCCTTCCGCTCCCCCGCCGACGGCAAGCCCCAGCGGCGGAAGCGGTTGGGCGAGCCCGGCCCCTCGGCGGTGCCGACCCAACGCACGCCGGGCACCGCCATCGCTGCCGCGACCACCCCACTCAGATACACCGGCTGGGCGAAGGTGAACCGGTCGGGATGGAAGAAGCCTGGTCCGTCGGGGGTATCGGACGACGCGAAAGCGGTCCGCAGCGCTCGACGAACCTCGTCGCGGCGGTGGTTCGACCGTACGCACACCGTGAGCACGATGTCGAGCGGGACGAACACGGGTCCGGACACGGCTACGTCGAAGCCGGCAAGTCGGGCCCGGGCCAGACGGGCCAGCAGGTCCTCGCGGAAGCCGCCATCCACTGGCCCGCCGCCGCTGCGGTCTACCGTGACCAGCTCGGCGTACCAGGAGCCTGTCCATTGCCGGGTGGCGAGCGCGCGCTGCACCCGAGGGTCGCGACGGACGATCTCGGCGTAGTCGTGGTCGGTCACCGCCCGCTCCTGCACCCGGAAGGCATGGGGTGCCCACTGCCGAACCTGCTCGACGCCCTCCGGTTCAAGGCCACCGGCTGCTGGCAGGGGATTGTGGATCGACACACCGCCGACCGGTGAGACGAGCGCGGTCAGCACCCCGGCCCCGACGTTCCCCGCGCTGCCGCCACCGATGCGATAGCTGGCCGTGAAGCGGTCGCCCGGTGTGGGCCGCCTCCCGAGCACGCCGTTGCCGAATCGAATCCGGGCCCGTCCGTCGTCCTCGGTCTCCACGACGAACTCGGGTGCGAACGGCGTGCTGGTCACCAGGTCGGACGACACCGACCAGCTCCGACGGCCGTCGGTCAGCGACTCGATCGTTGGCCTTGCCTGGTCGGGAGGGAGGTCCAGCTGCGCGGTGGCGGGACGGGCTCGAGCGGAGGCGTCGTCGTACGGCACGCAGAACGCCAACCCCCGGTCGGGCAGCACCGGGCGGTAGGTGGTGCCCCTCGCAGGTGCCTGCGGCGGCACCAGCGCGCGCGGCTCGACCAGCCGGCCGTGCTCGGCGAGCACCACGTTCCCGCGAGCCACCGCCGCACCGAGCGGGGGCGCGCACCGCCCCTGCGGATAGGACCAGGCGCAGAGCGGGAACGGCAGCGCGTCCTCCTCCGACCAGGTCACTGCCACGACATCGGTTCCGGTGACCGGGTCATGATCGTCGACGGGGGCATCGGCAAGCCGCACGACCCAGCGGTGGCTGGGATCGGCTTCCTCCGGTCGGCCGTCTGTCCCGCCGCGCGCCTCCTCGAACAGCAGGGCGTCACCGGCTCGCAGGCGCAGGTCGCGCACGGTGCCCACGAGCGTGGCGCTGGTTGCGCCAGGTGGCAGACAGCATCGACGATCACCCCAGGTGTACAGCGGGATCTCGTTCTGTGCGACCCGCAGGGTGAGTGGATGGAGCGTGTGGAACCACGCACGCTCCTCGCCCGGGGCACAGACCTCGGTGCCCGCGTCAAGCACGAGGCGATCCGCGCGCGACTTGGCGGTGGCCACGAGCCAGACCCTGGCAGCGACTCCCTGATGCATCCGGTAGTCGAGCAGGCGGGCGTGCCGAGCGATGGAGATCCGCCGACGTGCGGTACCGAGGTATGCCTCGGCCGCGGCCGCATCCTGAGCGCTGGCCAGGTGATCCCCGACGTAGGCGAACAGCTCGACCAGCAGCACGCCGAGGTCTGCGGGGTTGCGGTCGATCCACTGGGGCAGGACCAGCGAGAGTCGATCCAGCAGCATGCCGCGCAGTCCCGCGTAGTCGCGGTTCACGTAGTCGATCACAGGCACCGCACCCGAACGCTCCGGTGGGCAGGTCGTCGACGGCCGGGGGTCTGTCTCATCGAGACAGTCCAGCCGGAACGTGAAGTCCGCCGAGCAGAGCCGTGGGTCGAAGTGGTGGATAGCGGGCCGGCTGACGCCCAGCCTGTACGTCGCCGCCGACCCGGCGGCGGCCGTGCGGACCACCAGGGTCGAGGCGGCCTCGGGCACTTGGCCGAAGATCTCGACGTCTCGCCGCGACACCCGCGGATCGGTGACACGCGCCGCCGCGAGCCGGTGGGCGGGGTAGGCCCACAGCACCGGTACCGGGGCCACCCCGGAAGTCAGCGGGCGGATCTCGACGTCCGCGGCGGCCAGGGTGTCCGGGATGGCGAGCAGACACTCCACCAGCAGCGTCTGCCAGGCCGGCACGTCCGGCGGGTGCCCGCTGTCGGCCTCCACCCCGTCGACCCCGTTGAAGCCATCGGCGCTCGCGAGGTCGGCTCGTCGGTCGGCGTCGGAGCAGACGTACGGACCCATGTCTCACACCGCCCGGCTGAAGATGGCGGTCCTTGGCTCGGCCGACGATCGTGTCCGGAACCGGACCGCCACCCGAAGGGTGGACTCCTCGGCACGCACCTCGACGTCCTGGACCTCGACGAGGTCACCCAGCCAACGCTGCAGCGCGCCCTGGACCAAGAACTGCGTGGCCGCGGCGATCTCGTCGCCGCCCGGCTCGAAGACCAGCCGCAGGACTCCGCTGCCGAAGGTCGGCCGGTTCACCCGCTCCCCCGGCGCGGTGAACAACAGCTGTTCGACCAGGTCCCGGACCCATTCGTCATCGGTCGTCTCCGCGGTCCGGCGTCGAGCGTCGATGCGGTACGGGTAGTCGAGGTGCATGGCTCAGCTCCCCTTGGCCCGGACCTGGGTGACCAGGACTGTGAGCGGCGTGCCGGTGGGCACACAGACGGCCACGCTGTCTTGGAGCAGAGCCGGCACACCACTCATCAGCACCCGCAATGCGGCGACCACCCAGGTGGCGCTGATGCACGGGCCGGCGGCCGGCGGCACGAAGGGGCAGCCGGCGACGACCCAGGGTGCAGCCTGGGTCACCGTAGGCTGCCCGCCGACGAGCACCCGCGGATTGGGGACCGTCGGCTGGGCCTGACCGGCGTGGGCGCAGATCACCGTTGCCCCGACGTGCAGCAAGAAACCCGGCATCAGATCACCTCGAGCGCGCCGTCGTTGACAGATACCGTCAGCGGTGTGATCTTGACGCTGGCGGCGCCGTTGCCGAGCACGATCCCGGATGAGGTCAGGCTGATCTTCAGCGGCGACGAGACGACGGGCGGGCCGACTTCGAGCGTCACCCCCCCGGCTCCGGGCAGGTCGTCGATCTTCAGGGTCAGTCCGTCGGTCTTCCACGTCTTGGTGGTGGGCACTGCCGGTGTCACCGGCAGCTGGCCAGCGTCCCAGAAGCAGCCGGTCCAGATGGGGTAGTCGGGATCGCCGTCCTCGAACTCGATCCACACATTCGCTTCGTTGGGCGGCATGGCGAACCAGCCCACCCCGTCTCCGGCGTACGGCGTACACGGCATGGCCCAGCTCGCCCGGCCTTCACCGAGCACGGCCGGGCAGGTGACCTGGATCCGCCCCTGGTTCAGCGGGTCGACGTTGTTGACGACCTTGCCTCGGTACTTGCCGAACGAGGCGGTCATGCTGACACCGCGGAGACCGTCGAGCCCGCACCCTCGCGAGTCAGGGTGAACGACTGCGTGTAGCTCCCGGTCCGCAGGGCGTGGGTGACCTGCTTCACGTAGTACAGGCCGTCGTGGGCGTATCCGGCACCCCGCAGCCCGACGAGCCGGCGCGCGCGGAGGACGTCGCCATACCGTAGGCCGTCCATCGTCCCGGTGACGGTCATGGAGGCGTGCGATGCCTCGGCGGCCCCCTGGGCCCGGGCCTGGGCACTCAGCGCGCTGAGTCCGCTGTCGCGATAGACGGTGGTCCGCACGTTCGGCAGGTTGACCAGCCAGTCCGGCTGCGCGGCCAGCGGAGGTCGCGAGTCGCCGACGCTGCGCACGGTCACGCTGCGGTTGGTGAGGCGGTCCTGGACCTGGCCGAGGAGCTGGATCGAGGCCAGGCCGTCGGAGCGGAATGTCACCTGCTGCACGTTGGTGTCGGCACCAAGATCGACCGACAAGGCCCGCTGCGGAACCCCGGCCCGGACCTGCGGACCCCAGTAGGCGGTGCTCGTCATCGGGGCCGGGCCCGGAACCACGTAGAACACGAAGCCGAACCGAGCGGCTATCGAGGTGAGATACGCCAGATCTGTGCCCTGCTGCACGGGAACCCGTTCGACCGGCACCGGAACGTCGAGGGACGAGGGAGGGACCACCTCGGGAACCAGCCCAAGGCGGGCGTACGCGAGGATCAGGCTGGTGGCGATCGCGGCCTCGCTCTGCGCCGGGTGCTCGACGGTCCTCTCCTCGAGATCCATCAGCACGCTGATGTCCTCACCGGTCACCGTGATGGTGGTCGCGCCAGGTGCGGTTCCGGGAGTCAGCTCACGATGGGTGATCACGCCGTCCATCAGCACCCGCGGCACGCCACCGAGCCTGACCTCCAGGACGACCCGCCGGAACGGCTGCAGCAGCGGCAGCCGGAGCAAGGGGAAGTCGATCAGGTCTGCCCGGCCCGAGCGACCCGCGGCGAACACCAACTGAAACCCGGACCGGCCCGAGTCCGAGGTGGTCACCTCGACCCGCTCCAGGCTCTCCACCAGTGGCAGTGGCGCCGGTGCCGCAATCGTCGGCCCGATCAGCAGTGTCAGGTTGACCCCGAGGAGAGCCATCTCGTCGCCTCACACCTCGGGGACCGGGATGACCAGGCGTGCGCCCAGCCGGTCTTCGGCGAGCAGCTCGTCAGGGTGGAGGCAGATGTTGGCGTCGGTGATCCGCCAGAACTGGCAGGGGTCGTCGAAGTACGCCGCGGCCACCAGGTCGAGCCGGTCACCCTGGGCGACGGTGTGCTCACTGATCACCCGCAGCGAGGAAGGCTGGGGCGGGAACCGCCGGCGCAGGTAGCGCACCTCGCGCAGGCCGCCCGCCCCGTCGGGGATCCTCGTCGTCGCGACCGGGATCGTGGCGTATCTGCTCGTCGGCTCCAGCACGTCAGCCCCCCAGCGGGAACGATGCGACGACCCCAGCCGGGGCGGGGGCGGTGGTTGCCATGACTTCCTTGACGACCTGGTGGGCCAAGAAGATGGACGCCCCCTGATTGGACATCGGAAGGTCGCTGTAGGACAGCACCCGAAGCCCCAAGGTCACCTTGGCTCGGATCGGGTTGAGTCCGGTGTCGAACGCCTGCTCAGCGACGGAGAACTGGGTCAACCGGACCGGCACCACTCGCTTGTCCCCCCACACCAGCAGGGTCAGCGGAGCCTCGGGCGGCACCACCTCGATCGTGCCCGCCGCCGCCAGAGCCGCGTTGGCGACGACGGTCTGGCTTGGCGGATAGAGCAGCATCTCCAGCGCGGAGAGCTGCGGGTAGACCCCCAACGACGAGGCAGTGGGGTCGCCCCGCTCGAGCTGATCGGTGGCGTCGACCTCGACGGCCATCGAGATGTTCTCGATCGGGGCCCCGTTCAGCCGCAAGGCCTCGTTGCGGGCCCCGCCCGTCGTGCCGGTGTCGGCCGCGACCCGCGCCTGCAAGGTTCGGGTCATCTCGTCCGGGTTGTATTGGAAGGCGACCACCTTCGGACGGGCGCCCGTGCTGTCGATCGCCACCAGGGCACCGCGCAGCACCCGAGGTGAGGCCAGCAGGCCGGTCACGGCAGCGTCCGAGTGGGACTCATGAGACTCAGCATTGGGCGCGGTGCGTCACGCGACCGTCACGCGGTGGGAAGCCTGCCGCGAGCGGGTGGGCTCTGGCCGGCCGGTAACGCCGCGGTGACAGGGGCGCACTCACCATGGGTGCGACCCATTGGACCAGGAGGACGGTCATGACGGATTCCACCCAGACTCAGCACTCGTACGGACACGGCGGCGGCGGGTCGCGCTACGGCTGCGATCCTGACTCCCTCGACGCCATCAAATGCCGAGCGAAGGGTCTTCAGGCTCGCGCCGATTACAACAAGGCGCATCTCGAAGCACTCGGCAAAGCGCGCGATCAGTACGACGCGGCCCGCGCCGCCTACACGGCGGCACGGACGGCGGCCACTCCGCTGGTCAACGACACCAAGACTGAGATCGACAAGCTGATCGAGAACCGACTGGGCTGTCTGATCAGTCCCGACGAGGAGACGCGGGAGCGAATCGTCACCAAGATCAAGCGGGCCTTCGCCGAAGTGCAGGCTCGCATCCAGGAATGTGGCAGCAAGACCGGATGCTACCTCCGCGATGACTGCGACTTCGACGTCAGCGGCTGCCAGCCCAAGGACGCCCCGGCGCGGCTGGCGGACATCACTCGTCGTACCGCTCGCGCAGAGGCCGCTTTCACCGATCTGATCGCCATTCCGGCGGCAATGTCTACCGCGGTGACCAAGCTTCAAGGCGAGCTGACCACCATCCAGAAGGGGATCGGCGAGGTCACGGACAAGACACCCCTCGACGTGCTGATCCAGCTCTACGCTGCTGCCCTGGTGGCTCAACAGCACGCCACGGACATCTGGCGTGGGTTCGAGAACGTCAACGAGTTCGTCGACTGTGTCTGTCACGCGCTGACCTGCATGCTGCGCGGGCATACCGCCATCGCGATCTTGACAGGGATTCTCGCCGTGAAGACCTGCCAGCGAGAATCACGGGAGGCGGACTGCGCTCGACTGCGCGACAAGACGGCTGACGAGGTCTACGCCGCCTACCTTCGCAACGAGCGGGCGAGCCAGGGCAGCAGCCAGGCCCCCACCAGTTCACCGAGCGCCGCGCAGGCTCCGGCCGGCGGAGGCAATCAAGCCGGAGCCCAGACCGACAGTGAGCGCCAGGCCACGCGGGAGCGGAACGACCGCGAGTACTTCGCTGGCTAGTTCGCCCAGAGCAGCACCCGTCACAGCCGCACTCTTGTCAGAGGTCGCGCCACGACCGATGAGGGAGATGATGGTCGTCGGCGCGTGTCGGTTCCAATCGAGGCGTGCAGGACGAGCCGAAGAAGAGTGGGGCGACGCTGGCCATGGGCAGTGCACGGAGGCTGGCCCGGTCCGGGCGGCCACCCGGTCGAGCGGCCGGAGGCTGGGGCGACCCCTCAGCTGCCGGGATATGCATCGTGCGGGTCGAGGCTCAGGGCCCTGCAGGGCTGTTGATCACGGTGACGCGCTACCCGAACGTGGCTGGCGCCTCGGCGGATGGGACGATTCGTCGCACGGTCGACATCGAGAAGGCCGTCGGCGAGGTGCGCAGTTTTCTCAGCGAGTTCTGCCCGAGCGGTTGACGCCTTGGCCGTTTAGCAAAGGACACGTCGGGCAGACGCCGCGCGCCGACCCGGGGCTTGAGTCCGGCGCGAACCGCGCTCGGGCCTCGATGGGTTCGCAGGACGGTTCGACCAGCATGGTCAGGTCGAGACTGGGCGCGAGCCCGAGCTCGGAGTGCAGGACCCTCCGACAGGCGGCGTAGGTGCGCCGGGCCTCGACGAGGTTGCCCTCAGCCAGGTGTGCGCTGATCAGGGCGCGCTGGCCGCTCTCGCGCAGGGGATCGAACTCCACGACTCTCATCGCGGCGTCCACCGCCGCGGCGTGCCGTCCCAGTTCGCTCAGTCGGTAGCTGAGGGCCTCCAGCGCGTGCAGCATTCCCTGACGAAGCCGCTCGCGCTCCACGATCACCCAGTCGTCGTACCATCCGGGGAGCAGCGAGAGGGCCTCCGGGTCCCAGTCAGGAACCAGCAGGTCGGCCGACGGCAGGGTGCCGTCGAAGATGCCGGCGGCCCATGCCCGCAGCCGACGAACGTCGACCGCGACCCGCGGGCGGAGTGTCAATCCGCACTTATCGGTCTCCAGGATGTCAATACCGGCACCGCGCAGCCGCCACAAGGCTGAGCGCAGGTTCCCGGCCGCCCGCTCGTCGCAGCCGTCCGGCCAGAGAGTCCCGGCGACATAGCGGCGGTCCACAACGCCGTCGTGCAGGGCCACGAAGACGAGCACCCGCTTGCTGCCCTCGGGCACCACGATCCTCCGGCCGCCCTGCACGACATGTGGCCCGCCCAACAGACACAGCATCGTCGGGGTGACCGGTACCTCCGATGGTGCCGGGTCAGGCGGTCCCGACAGCATTCTCGTGGTCTTGTCATCCGCCAGTAGCTTCATCGCGTACCCCTCCGCGGCGGCACCAGCAGCCGCACCGAAGGACGCTAGGCGGGCCGGTGTCACCGATGCGTCACGTGCTCTCCCGACACGGACTCCGCTGGGTGACGACACCGTGACAGGACGCTCCTAGCGTTTCTGACAGACCCAGTTGGCGACCCACCGAGACGAGGTCGGAGATGAGTGCGCAATGAGTTTGATGACCTTGTGGCCGGGCGTGTATGTCCAGGAGATTCCGAGCGGTGTCCGAGCGATCACCGGGGTGGCGACCTCGATCACCGCCTTCATCGGCCGGACCCGGTGGGGCCCGACCAACGAGGCGACCGTGATCAACGGATTCGCCGACTACGAACGGCAGTTCGGCGGAATCTGGGCGGAGAGTACCGTGAGTTTCGCCGTCCGCGACTTCTTCATCCAAGGCGGCGCCCAGGCCGTGATCGTCCGGCTGGCGAAGGACGCCAAGGCGGCGACCTTCGACGTCGGCACCCTCGGCCTGATCGCTTCCAGCGGCGGTGGCTGGGCAAACGAGCTGACGGTCTCGATATTGATCCCCGTCGACGACGATGACGCCAAACTGACGGCAGCGGGTCTCGGTGTCGGGGTGTCTGATCTATTCTCCCTCGAGGTGAAGGACGCCAAGCTGCAGCCGGTGGAGACGGTGCGCAATCTCGTCGTCACACCCGACGACCCTCGCAACGTCACGGCGGTGCTGGCGGCCGAGTCCCGGCTGGTCCGAGTCGACCCGGCAAAGCCCGTGCCCGGCGCACGGCCGGGCGCCGCCGCGAATGTCGCGGCGACAGACCCCGGTACGGATGGAACCGTGTTGGACACGGCCAGCTACCTCGGCGACGCCACGAACCCCTTGCAGGCCCGGCACCAGGGGCTGTGGGCGTTGGACGGGACCGATCTGTTCAACCTGCTGTGCATTCCGCCACCCACCCGGGGGCAGGACACGGCAGGAGACGTGTATGTAAGGGCGCTCAAGTACTGCGTTGACCGGCGCGCCATGCTGATCGTCGACCCGCCCAGCGGACTGACGCCGGCAACCGGGGCCAAGACGCTCATGGACTTGAAGCTGAGCGGCACGGATGCCCGCAACGCCGCGCTCTACTACCCGCGGCTCCTTCAGAGCGATCCGACGGCCAACGGTCGCCGAAAGGAATTCGTCCCCTGCGGCGCGGTCGCGGGTGTGATGGCCCGCACCGACACCACCCGCGGTGTCTGGAAGGCCCCGGCGGGCATCGACGCGGCGCTGCCAGGGAACGATCTCGCCGTCCGGCTGACCAACGAGGAGAACGGGCAGCTCAACCCGCTCGGCATCAACTGCCTGCGGTCGTTCCCGATCATCGGCAACGTCGTCTGGGGAGCACGCACGCTGCGCGGCGCCGACCTGCTCGCCGACGAGTACAAGTACGTGCCGGTTCGGCGGCTCGCGCTCTTCATCGAGGAGAGCCTGTTCCGTGGCACGCAGTGGGTGGTCTTCGAGCCGAACGACGAGCCGCTGTGGGCCCAGATCCGACTCAATGTGGGCGCGTTCCTGCAGGAGCTCTTCCGCCGGGGTGCGTTCGAGGGTGCCAGCGCCAGGGATGCCTACTTCGTCAAGTGCGACGCCGAGACGACGACAGTGAACGATCGCAATCTCGGCCGGGTCAACATCCTGGTCGGGTTCGCGCCACTGCGGCCGGCGGAGTTCGTGATTCTGCAGATCCAGCAAATCGCACGAGCTCAGGCATAGGAGGGGTGCGCAGTGGTCCAGTTCACCGTGAACGCCCGGCGTTTCGATCCGTACAAGAACTTCAAGTTCCGGGTCAAGTGGGACGGCCGTTTCGTCGCCGGCCTCAGCAAGGTCGGCATGCTGAAGCGCTCGACCGAGGTGGTCAAGCACCGCGACGGCGGCGACCCGAGCAGCAGCCGCAAGTCGCCCGGTCGAACCGAGTACGACCCGATCACGCTGGAGCGTGGCGTCACCCACGACGTCGACTTCGAACAGTGGGCCAACAAGGTCTGGAACTACGGGTCAGGACTGGGCATGGAGGTGTCCCTCAAGGATTTCCGCAAGGACATCATCATCGAGGTCTACAACGAGGCCGGGCAGCTGGCCATCGCCTACAAGGTCTTCCGTTGCTGGGTCTCTGAGTTCCAGTCGCTGCCCGACCTGGACGCCAACGCCAACGCCGTCGCCATCCAGCACATCAAGCTCGAGAACGAGGGCTGGGAGCGCGACTACGCGGTGCCCGAGCCGGACGAGCCGACGTTCGTGGAGCCGGAGTGATGCCGTGGCCAAGCCGGGCCCACAGGCGATGCTGGCGACCTGGGAGACGGGATGCCGCCAGTCTCCGCAGGAGCGCGCCGCCACCCTGTTGGCGTACGTGACGGGCGATGATCTCGATGTTGCCCGGAACACCGATGTGGGCACTCGGAACGTGCTGCTCGCACGCTTCCTTACCGCGCTGACCCAAGACTCGCTGGACTTCTGCGCGACCTGCCGGTGCGGCGAGCGGCTTGACGTCGCCCTGGACCTGGACATGATCGCCGGCTGGCCCACCCATGAGCCCGGCTTCCGCCTGACGCTGCAGCCACGAGATCAGGCTCCGATCATCCGGCTGCCGACCAGCGCGGATCTCGCAGCGCTGGAGGGTCTCGGCCACGAGGAGGCACGCGGACGGCTCATGGCGCGCTGCGCGGACGGCCGTGTCACCACCGAGGTCGCGGCGCTGATCGACGAGGCGCTGGAGGCCGCCTGCCCGGCGGCTGCCATCGGTGCCATGGTGGCCTGCCCGACCTGCGGCTCGGAGTGGGAGGCCACCGTGGACCTGCCTGCGCTGCTCTGGGCCGAGTTGCAGTACCGAGCCCGAGCACTGCTGCGCGAGGTGCACGAGCTGGCGCTCGCGTACGGCTGGACCGAGACCGAGATCCTGGCGTTGCCCGCGCGGCGCCGCGCCAACTACCTTCAGCTGGTCTCGACATGAGCGGCTTTGTCGACCGGCTCGTCGGTCAGACCCTTGGCACGATCCCCTCGTTGCAACCCCGCGCTCCCGGGTTGTTCGAGCCAGCGCCGGCCGAGCCTGCGGGTGTCTTCAGACCTTGGATCGCCGATCGGACGCCGGATGCGGCTCCGTCCGCGTCCACCGCCCTCGCCGAGCGGCGCGAGGCGGCCCCGTCCGGCGATGAGGCTGAGCAGGTCGTGGCCCGGGAAAACCGAGGCCAGACATCCGGCATCGACGATGCTCCCATACCCGCTGGGTCCTGGCCCGCACCCGAGTTGGACGGCGGCGCTGGGCCACGCGGCGGGCTCTCCGGCCGCGATCGAGGGCCCGGTCGGACGGCGCCTATCCCGGATCTGCCGGCGAACCGGCTGGATACGTGGCGTCCGGGAGCGGGCCAAACCCCCAGTGCCGAAGCCCGCCTTCTGCCGAGCCGACCGGAGCGACCGGACGAGGAGTCTCGGCAGGCAGCCAGTCCGCACTCCGTGGAGGACAGTTCAGCAGCACCCGGGCCGCGAGATCTCCCCCAGATCGCCATCGATGGGCCGCCTGCCGGCACGATTCCCGACTCTCGTGCGGGCCGGCTAGACGGCCGGTCATCGGCCTCAGCCGTCCCGGCTGACAACGCCCTCACGGAAGAGATCCGATCCCCCCGGCCACCGGGTCCGAAACGGGCGGTCGTCGTGCGCCCGGCCAGCACTCACTTCGGTAACGACCGGCCGACCGGGGAGCACCAGCTCGTGCTCCCGCCCGACCGCCCAATCACCGACCGTCCAGCCACGGAGTCCCCAGCTACCGAGTACCCGGGCAGCGCCCAAACCGAAGCCTCGAAGCACGAACAGACCGACCATCCCGTCATAGGACAGCCACCTAGCGGAATCTCGGTCCACCGCCCAGCCACACAAAGCACAGCCGCTCAGAGCCCGGCCGCGCAGCGTCCAGCCAGCGAGGAGCCGGCCGCTGAGCTTGAGGCTGCCGACGCCACCGCGGTCACCGAGACCCCGGTCGCAGCCACCTGGCTTGCAGTTCCCGGCGAGGCGGATCCCACCGGAGGGCAGGTGCGCGAGTCCACACCGCCGATGCGCGAGGCCGGGATCGCCGCACAGCCGTCAGGGCGCCAGGAAGCGGCGGCCGACCTCCCGCGCCGCCAGGCGCCGGATCAGTTCAACTCGATCGCCGCGACCCGCAGACGCCGGTCATCATCGGCATCGTCCGACGCCGCACCTGGCAACGAGTTGCGTCGGCCCGAGGCACCTCGGAGGAGTGAAGGGGAAGACAAGCCTTCGGACAAGCTCATTCCCGTCGACCCCGTGATCAGCATTGCAGCAAGGCAGGGCGGTCCACTGGACCAGATCGCATCAATGTCTGGCGAAGGATCGCGAACGGCGAGCAGCGCACCCCACATCACCGTCGAGATCGGTCGGGTGGTGATCACTCCGCCACCGATCCCCGCGCCGCCTGCCGTGTTCCCCGCGCCACCGACGGCCGCGGCGCCAGTGGCGCCAGCCGCGGGCGGCATCCGACCGCTCTCGCTCGGCGACTACCTGAGTCGACGTGAACGGGGGTCGACATGAGCAACGCCTTGGCCATCGCCACCGCCACAGCCGTGCTCTCCGACGTTCTCGGCAAAGCGGTGGATCCCGCGGGTGAGGGCGGCGTCGAGGGTGCACAGGTCACGACGCTGCGACCCGACATGTTGACGGCCGCTGACCCGTCGGTGCCGGGGATCAACCTGTTCATGTATCGCGCGGTAGGCAACGCCTCATGGGCAACGGACGACCTGCCGACCCGTCGAGGCGCCGCGACGGTCGTGCAGCCGCCGCACCAGGCCCTCGATCTCCAATACCTGCTGAGCTTCACCGGCGACGAGGCGAAGCTGGAGCCGCAGCGGCTGATGGGCACGGCAGTTCGGGCACTGCTGTCACGGCCCGTTTTCAGTCGCGAGCACGTCCGGGACGTCATCGACCACTCGGTCGCCGCCGACCCAGGGACCTGGCATCGCTTCTCGGACCTCGCCGAGCAGATCGACGTCGTTCGCCTGACATGGCTGCCCCTTGACCTCGAGGAGTTCTCCAAGCTGTGGTCCGCGGTTCTGCAGGCGCCCTACCGTCTCTCCGTCACGTACCAGGCAACTGTCGTACTCATCGACGGCGAGCTCACGCCACGGCCCGCCCTACCGGTCCTGACCCGCGGCACTGATGTGGCCGCGCTGCAGCTGCCGGTCATCACGGCCGCCTTCGCCGACTCCGCATCCACCGATCCTCTGCTGTCCGGCACGACGCTGCGGATCGAGGGCAGGCGACTGCGTGGCGCCTACCTGACGAAGGTGCGGGTCGGCCGCCTGGAGGTGCCGGTGTCGCCGGAGCGGGTCAGCGGCACCCGACTGACCGTCGACCTCCCGGGCGGGGTGACGGCCGGCGTGGTCGGTGTACAGGTCGTCCACCCCCGCCTGGTGGGCGACCCCCCGGTCGAGCGTGGCGGCGCCACGTCGGCAGCGGTGCCGATCATGGTGCGCCCCACGGTCACGACCGCGGCGCCGACTCCGGGCGGCGGCTCGGTCGACGTCGACGTCGCGCCCCCAGTGTCCGCGCATCAGCGGGTGGTGCTGATGCTGAACGAGCATCACCCACCTGCGAACCGCGCAGGCGGGGCATACCTGCTGCCCGTACCCCCGGCCCGACCCGCTGATCCGGATCCGAGGCCGTCGTTGCGGATCCCGGTTCCAGACGTTGCGCCCGGAACCTATCTCTTACGAGTCCAGGTCGACGGCGCCGAGAGCGTCTTGTCCGCTGGGGACGACGGGCGTTTCGACAGACCGAGGGTGACCATCCCATGACCGCGGTCGACGAGCGGTTCGCTACGGCGACCCAGGAGACGGACACGGACTGGGCGGCGGGTAATCAGCGCTACCTGACGGCGGCGCTGGAGGTCATTCGCTGCCGCCTGCTGACCAAGGATCCAGCTGACGCGCTCGCGGCGCTCGAACGGGCGGCGCGGGCGGTCGACCCGCCGCCTGCGATCGAGGTGTGCGCGACGGCATTCCAGCTCTCCCCCTTCGAACGTGATGTCCTCCTGCTGTGCGCCGGGATGCAGCTGGATGGTGCGTTCGCCCGGGCATGTGCCGATGCCCAAGGGGATCCCGGCAGCCCCGGCCCGACCTTCAGCCTGGCCATGGCGACGCTCCCTGAGCCACACTGGAGCGCCATCACCCCCGCGGCGCCCCTTCGCCGCTGGCACCTGGTTGAGCCGGGCCGCTCAGGGTCGCCGACGACCGGCCCGCTCCACATCGACGAGCAGGTGCTGCACTCGCTGACCGGGATCTACTACCTTGATCCTCGTCTCGCCGTACTCAGGTCTGGCGCCCCCGCCCCGGGCGGAGCGGTCCCTGCGATGGAGCCGGTCTCGAGACGGATCGGGCAACAGTGGGCATCAGCCTACGAGAAGCGGATCGTCTTGCATGGCGGCCGACGCTGCGACGCACGGCTGGCGGTTGCCGCGGCGGCCGAGCGCCTCGGCCTGCAACCCCTCTTCCTAGCGACGCGTGGCCTGCCGGCAGATCCCGAGTACGGCGAGCTGCTGGCCCGGCTGTGCGAGCGGGACACAGCCCTCGCGGGGCACTGCTGGGTCCTCGATGTCGGTGATGGTCCCAGTGGATCGCTCTGGCCGGCGCTCGAGTTCGCGGCCCGTCTGCTGGCGCCCGTGGCGGTGATCACCGCCGAGCCGGTCGACCCCGACCAGACCGATATCGCACAGATGGCCGTCCCGACGACCCCCGTCGACCAGTTGCGCAGCCGTTGGAAGGACGCTCTCGGGCCGTCCGGCGCTCGGCTCGAGAACTGGGTCGATCAGCTGGCGGGCCAGTTCAGGGTTGGCCTCAACGACGTCGACGGCGTCGTCGCATCCGTGGCCGCATCCGGCGGACTGCAGCGCGAGGACACTGGCCCACGGTTGTGGGCAGCCTGCCGCGCACTGGCTCGACCCTCGCTTGACCAGCTCGCCCAGCGGATCGACGCGCGTCCCGACTGGTCGGATCTGGTGCTGCCCGAGAGCCAGCTGCGACTGCTGCGACAAGTCGCGGTCCATGTCCGCCACCGGATGACGGTCTTCGAAGACTGGCGCTTCGGTCGGCGTACTTCGCGCGGGGCAGGCGTCGCCGCGCTGTTACACGGCCCGAGCGGCACGGGCAAGACCTTCGCGGCCGAGGTGCTCGCCGCCGAGCTCTCGCTCGATCTCTACCGGGTCGACCTCAGTCAGGTGATCAGCAAGTACATCGGCGAGACCGAGAAGAACCTGCGGCAGATCTTCGATGCCGCCGAGGCCGGTGGCGTCGTGCTGCTGTTCGACGAGGCCGACGCCCTGTTCGGGAAGCGCAGCGAGGTCAAGGACAGCCACGATCGCTACGCCAACGTCGAAGTCAGCTACCTGCTGCAGCGGATCGAGACCTTCAGCGGGCTGGCCATCCTGACCACGAACCTGAAGAGCGCGCTCGACACCGCGTTCCTGCGGCGCCTCCGGTTCGTGGTGTCGTTCCCCTTTCCCGACGCAACGGCCCGGGCAGCCATCTGGCGTGGCATGTTCCCGCCGGAGATGCCCACCGAGAACCTGCGCGCCGAGAAGCTGGCTCGACTTGGCGTGGCCGGCGGCACGATCCGCAACATCGCACTGGCAGCCGCGTTCCTGGCAGCTGACGCCAGGGAGCCGGTGCGGATGACGCATCTGGCCCAGGCGGCCCGGATGGAGTACGCCAAACTCGAGCGACCACTGGCCGACAAGGAGGTGTCTGGATGGACCTGACAGTTCATATCGACGAGCTGGTGATCGACCATGGTGGAGCCGACCTGGCAGCCGCTCTGGCTGACGCGCTCTGCCCGAGAGCTGGCGGCGTCCTGGACGCGCAAGCGCTAGCGTCCGTCGGACGGGCCGTGGCCGGAGCCGTACGGTCCCAAGGGGCGCTGATGCGATCGAGTGATCTGCATGGGCTGGCCACAGCCGACCGGCTGAATGGAGGGCCGAAGCCATGACCGCTCGCGCTGTATCCGATCTGTCCCGACGACTACTGCATCCGACCCCGGCGCTGGCGTCCCACCGGCAACCGCCGCGATCGTCCGAGACCGAGTTCCGAAGCTCGACCTCGCACCCCCCCGAGCACGACTTCTCGTCCGTACGCGTCCACGACGCCGCGGTGGCCGCGAGCCCGGTCATGGTCCAGCGACAGATGGTGACACCGCTCGGCCCGGGCGGCGGCTACGGACGACTCCTCGAGCGGGACCGCCAGCGTGTGAGGGATGAGGGCGGCGATGTCGCCGGAGCCGGTGGCCCCACCACAGCCAGGCCCCCGGTCACGGCCCGGGTGTGCTCCCGGGACCTGCAGGGCGCATTGGGCTTCGTCGGGAACCACGCCTACGTCGAGGCTCCCCCGTTTCGCTATGCCGTCATCACCCCGCTGTGCCCGGCATCCAAATGGGACAACGTGATCACCGGTACGA
>DATDAP010000423.1:0-2120 GCA_036525335.1 Microlunatus sp.
CGTCGTGCTCTGGTACGTCTTCGGCATCCACCACATCACCCGGGTCGAGGACTGGCCGATGATGCCGGTCGACACCATCTCGTTCTGGCTCAAGCCGTTCGGGTTCTTCGACGCCAACCCGTCGCTGGACGCTCCGGCGACGAGCAAGGTGGGTGGGGCCCATTGCCACCCGGATCACCACGCGTCATGATCATCGACAGAGGTCCCCACGTCGACGATCGGTCCTGAGGAGGCTCCCGCATGTCGGACAAGCAGGTGTTCGCCAACATCATCGATGGTGAGGAGCGGGCTGCGGCGTCCCAGGCCGCGCTCGACATCATCAACCCGTCGACGGGTGAGGTCTACGCGACCTCCCCCAACTCCGAGGCCGCCGACATCGACGCCGCGTGCCAGGCTGCGGGCAAGGCCTTCGAGAAGTACCGCTGGTCCACCCCGGGCGAGCGGCAGCGCTACCTGTTGAAGCTGGCCGACGTGATCGAGGCGAATGCCGAGGAGCTGGCCCGGATCGAGTGCGAGAACACCGGGAAGCCGTTGTCCCTGACCATGTCCGAGGAGATTCCTCCGATGGTCGACCAGATCCGCTTCTTCGCCGGTGCGGCCCGGATCCTGGAGGGCAAGTCGGGCGGTGAGTACATGAAGGGCTTCACCTCCTACATCCGGCGCGAGCCGCGCGGCCCGGTAGCGCAGGTTGCCCCCTGGAACTACCCGATGATGATGTCGGTCTGGAAGTTCGCCCCGGCCCTGGCAGCGGGAAACACGGTGGTGCTCAAGCCCTCGGACACCACGCCGGCTTCCTCGGCGTGGATGGTGAAGAAGATGCAGGACATCTTCCCGAAGGGCGTCTGCAACCTGGTCTGTGGCGACCGCGACACCGGCGCCGCGCTGACCAGGCACAAGATCCCGCAGATGGTCTCCATCACCGGATCGACCCGAGCGGGCATCGCGGTGGCGACGGCCGCCGCGGCCGACGTCAAGGTGGCCCACCTCGAGCTGGGCGGCAAGGCGCCGGTGATCGTCTTCGACAACGCCGATCTGGCCTCCGCGGTCGAGGGCATCACCCTCGGCGGGTTTTTCAACGGTGGCCAGGACTGTACGGCCGCGACCCGGGTGCTGGTCCAGACGGGCGTCTACGACGAGTTCGTGGCCGAGCTGGCCAAGGCCGCACAGCAGGTGCGCACCGGTTGGGATCCCGCCGACGAGGATCTCCTCTACGGGGCGATCAACAACGCCAACCAGCTCCGCCACGTGGCGGGACTGGTCGAGCGGGCGCCCGACCACGCCCGTGTGGTGGCCGGCGGTCAGCGGGTGGGTGACCGCGGATACTTCTACCAGGCAACGGTCGTGGCCGATCTGGAGCAGTCCGACGAGCTGATCCGGACCGAGGTGTTCGGACCGGTGATCACCGTCCAGCGGTTCACCGACGAAGATGATGCCGTGACCAAGGCCAACGACTCCGAGTACGGTCTGGCCTCGTCGGTGTGGACCTCGAACACCACGACGGCCGTCCGGACGTCGGCCCGCCTCGACTTCGGCTGCGTCTGGATCAACACCCACATCCCGCTCCAGGCCGAGATGCCGCACGGTGGGTTCAAGCACTCCGGGTACGGCAAGGATCTCTCCATGTACGGCATGGAGGACTACACCCGGATCAAGCACGTCATGGAGTACCACGGGTACGAGGGCTAGGTCAGGACTCTCGAACACCCTCGGCGGAAGGGTAGGAAATGGCAGACAAGGGACTGAAGGCGAATTCCGTCGGTCTGTTCGGGGGGACGCTGCTCGGCATCTCGTCGGTGGCACCGGCGTACGTGCTCACGGCGACCGTGGGCATCCTCGCGGTGGCGGTCGGCGAGCAGACGCCGGTGGTGATCATCGCGGGCTTCCTGCCGATGTTCTTCGCGGCGTACGCGTACCGCGAGTTCAACAAGGTGATGCCCGACAGCGGCACGTCCTTCACCTGGACGTCGAAGGCGTTCGGGCCGTACATCGGCTGGCTCGGGGGCTGGACCGCGGTGATCGCGACGATCATCGTGCTGTCCAACCTGGCTGGTGTCGCGGTGCAGTTCCTCTACCAGTTCATCGGTGCGGTGGTCAGATCGGAGTCGATCAGCGCGCTCTGG
>DATDAP010000424.1:0-2909 GCA_036525335.1 Microlunatus sp.
GGACGTCGCTCCACAGCCGCATCAAGGCGTGCACCGCCTTCAGCGGGGTCCTCGGGTAGGCGTGCTCGGTGACATCCGGTTTACGGATACCACTGCCGATGCTGTTGGTGGTACGGATCAGGTGCTTGGCCACCGGCACCAGCGCCAGATGGGGATTGCCCTGCAATGCCGGGTTGACCAGGATCAGGCCGGCGACATCGTCGCAATGGTGCTCGGCGAGTTGCAGGGCGAGGGCACCACCCATCGACAAGCCGGCGACGAACACCTGGGCGCACTCCTTGCGCAGGTCTAGGAAGGCGCGTTCGGCCGCCGCATACCAATCCCGGCTATCGGTCACTTCGAGTTCACGCCAGCTGGTGCCATGGCCCGGCAGCCGCGGCACGGCCACCCGGTAGCCGGCCTCGGCCGTCCGAGTGGCCCACTCCCGCACCGTCCACGGGCTGGCAGTGAATCCGTGCAGGAACAGCACGCCGACCGGCCCCGACCCCTCGCTCTGATAGGGCTGGGCGAACTCGTGCACCTGCATGCCGCCATCGTAGGCGGACGGGCATCGCGACTTGCGCGCTGCCTTCCAGCGCTCTCACACACCACTAGCCCGGTGCTTTCATGGCGTGTGGGTGGTTTGAACGGCGAAAGTGCTCCTGGCTTGGGAGAATCGGAGTGTTGAAGTCAGATTCCGACCCTGCCGAGGAGCACTTTCAAGGTGAAGCGTACTTCGATTGTGTATCCCCCGGTCGGGGTCGATTCGAAGGCCTGTCGGGCGGTTGGTCAGGCTGGTGGGGTGCTGCTGACCCGGGCGGTGAATGTGACCGGGCTGGGTGCCGGGTTGTCGAAGGGGCTGGAGCGGTGGCGTAAACCGTTGGCGATTCATGACCCGGGCAAAGTCATCGCCGATCTGGCGATCAGCCTCGCGTTGGGCGGGGACTGCCTGGCGGACATCGCGCTGCTCCGCTCGGAACCGGGCGTGTTCGGCCGGGTCGCGTCCGATCCGACCGTGTCGAGGCTGATCAGCCTGCTCGCCGCCGATCCGTGGGCGGCGCTGAACGCGATCGACACCGCCCGAGCGACGGCCCGCGCTCAGGCCTGGCGGCTGGCCGGCGCCGACGCCCCCGATCACGGACGGGATATGAAGAGCCCGTTGATCGTGGATGTGGACGCCACCCTGGTCACCGCCCATTCGGAGAAGGAGCACGCCAAGCCGACCTTCAAACGGGGCTTCGGGTTCCACCCGCTGTGCGCGTTCGTCGACCACGGCCAGGGCGGCACCGGGGAGCCGTTGGCGATCGTGTTGCGGCCCGGGAACGCCGGCTCGAACACCGCCACCGACCATATCCAGATACTCCGTCACGCCCTCCAACAACTCCCCGGCCACCGGGCAGGCAACCGACCCGGCCGGAAGGTGTTGATCCGGATCGACGGCGCCGGCGGCACCCACCAACTGCTGAACTGGCTTACCGGGCAACGGTTGGGCTACTCGGTCGGGTTCACCCTGCCCACCGAGGCCGGCGACCACCTGGAAAAGATCCCGGCGAAAGTGTGGGCCGCCGCCTACGACGCCGACGGCAAGGTCCGCGACGGTGCCTGGGTTGCTGAACTCACCGGCCTGCTCGACCTGACCGGCTGGCCGGCCGGGATGCGGGTGATCGTCCGCAAAGAGAGGCCTCACCCCGGCGCACAGTTACGGATCACCGACATCGACGGTCACCGGTTCACCGCGTTCGCCACCAACACCACCCGCGGGCAACTCGCCGACCTCGAACTACGGCACCGGCGCCGGGCCAGAGCCGAGGACCGGATCCGGACCAGCAAGGACACCGGACTGACCAACCTGCCACTGCACAGCTTCGCCCAGAACCAAATCTGGTGCGCCATCGTCGCCCTGGCTGTCGAACTGACCGCCTGGATGCAGATGCTCGCCCTCACCGACACCCCAGCCCGACGATGGGAACCAAAGAGACTCCGGCTCCGGCTGTTCACCATCCCCGCCACCCTCGCCACAACAGCCCGACAAGTCACCCTGCACCTCGCCAACCACCACCCCTGGGCAGCGCTGACAGTCACCGCGATCAACCGGCTCGACATCATCCTCGCCCCGACCTGACCGAGATCGCCGACCGACCCGACCAACCCGCACCACCCCGGCCATGGAAACCGCGTCCCAGCCCGTCACGACAACGGGCCAAACCGTCACACCCACCCAGCACAATCAGAACCCAGCGGCGATCCTCAAGCCATCACCACCACAGCACCCGGCCAGATGAAAGATCCGGGCTAGCTGCCGTCACTCACCGACGAGCTCCTCGCCCACGGTGTCGACGTCGTCTGCGCGCACCCAACGAAGGGTCCGACGCGTTCCTCGGGATCAGCCTGACTTCGCCAAGATCGCCGTCATCGCAGGACCGTCGTCGAGCACGCAGCGCCGACCGTCTTGCGAGACACCGGCCCCGAAACGTCTCGATTGTCAATCGGAGAGTAGCCGCTCAAACTCCGCGCGTTGCAGCGACCCGACGAGGGGTGGAGGCTGTGGGAGCGTGGCTGCTAGTCGCAGACGTTGGGCGATGGTTGGGTCGGCCTCGATTTCCGCACCGGTACACAGCAGGTTGTCGTAGCGGGCGCTCGCGGCCGCAGCGACGGCGTCCCCGGACCTCCCGAGCGCCGCGAGCCCTCCGTACTGATGGGACGTCATCAACGGATGCGGAGTGATCTCTCCGCGAACACCCGAAATGAGGTAGGCGACCATCAGCTCGTCGATGCGGACCTGATTGTCGAAGCGTGGGGCGATGTGTACGTCCACCCAGTTCTGATAGGCGATCTGCAGGTGAGAGTCGGCCACGCCTAGGTCGGTGATCAGCCGGGCGAGCGCCTGAGCTTCCCATGCGCCGAGGGCGATGCCCTGACCGAAAGTGGCA
>DATDAP010000425.1:0-3813 GCA_036525335.1 Microlunatus sp.
ATCACGTTCCCGCGAAATGGCGAGGCGATCAGCGCCGACGAGGCTCTCGTCACGTGCGTGTGCACCAACACGACGGATGACGATGGCTCGTCCGTCTGCGTGTGCATCGGGGCGTGTGATTTCGACGCCTGCTGCGACGTAATAGACGCCGGCCCGATCGTCGCATCCCCCTAGCCCCGCTCGTTCCTCGAAGGCCGGCAACCTGGGGAGGGTCACTCCTGGAGTAGGGCCCGCAGCCCATGGCGTAGATCGTTGAGCTGGCCCTCAACCGGTGCAAGTCCCTAGGCCTCGCCCCGGGCGATGTTGCTCGCGCCGCGGGTAGAACGGTCGAGTGCGTGCTCGAGACGTCCTAGCGGTCGTGCACTCGTTCGATGCCGCAGGCCTGAGCTTCTGGTTGGACGGCGGGTGGGGTGTCGACCTTCTGCTCGGTGAGCAGAGCCGCGACCACAGCGACATGGACGTGGTGATCCTCCTCGAGCAGCTCCCTGCCGTCTGCTCCGCCCTTGAGCCCCTTGGCTTCGAGGTCGTCGAGGACCACCTGCCGACACGTGCCGTACTGCGCTCGCCGGAGGGGCGGCAGGTGGATGTGCATCCGGTGACCTTCGACGACGAGGGGACAGGCTGGCAGCACGCGGCCGGCCCCGAGGGGACGGACTGCCCCTATCCGGCCAACGGATTCACCCACGGTTCGCTGCTCGGGCACACGGTCCCTTGTCTCACGGCCGAACTACAGATCGAGCACCACCGCGGGTACGAACCGCAGGCCCACGATCGAGCCGACATGACCGCGCTGGCATGCACGTTCGGACTCGATCTTCCGGCCCCCTACTGACGTCGCGGGCGGGGGAGGCTGGCTCCCCACTGCCCATGGGTCTCTCCAACGTCCGCGACGGGCTGCGCCAGGAGCACCGTTCGCGCGAGGTCCGGCCTTGCTTTCAGGATGGTGGCGTGACCGACGGGCTCGGCGTGACGATGATGAGTTCGACGACGCTGGGACCGCGGAGGGCGTCGACCTCAAAGAGGTTTTCGCCCGCCGGCGCAGCTCGCGTCCAGCTCAGCGCGACGGCCCGGATGCCGTCGTCGATCGGGATGCTGTTCTCCCGCTCCGCCGCCCACAGGTCATCGCGGTCGTCGGCGGAGAGGCCGAGGCTGGCCAGCTCGCTGTCGCCGAGGGCCTTGTGGATGGCCGAGACGGTTCCGGCCTGGAGCCGGTTCAGGATGTCATCGGAGGGAACCTGCGGCCAGAAGCGCCCGCCCTGCGCCCCGTAGACGCCGGGATCGGTTGGGTAGAGGTGGTGCACCCAGTCACCCCGGAAGTGCTGGTCCAGTGACATCTCGAGCGCGGTGTCCTTGTCGTCACGAGCCGCCCACTCGTTGTCCAGGGCATCGGACTGGTCGAAGTACTTGGTGCCCTGGAGGCGGTCGAGGGCGCGGACATAGCGGTCGCGAAGACCCTGCTCGTCGATGTCGACCATGCTGAAGTAGCGGTCGAAGGCCGCCATCTCGCTCGTCTTGACGCAAACCTTCTTCGAGACGCTTCCCATAGGGCCATCCTCCGTCTCGGCGACGCGAGCGCACACCATCGGAGAGCTCCCGGTCCGGGGGAATCGTCTTCCCCCTCCGGGAGACTGTCAAGGAGAACTTGGAGCCGACCCGCCAGGATCCGAGCGGATGAGAAGACCTCGTCGAGTACGGCTTCCGTCCGGTCAGCGACTGGGCGACACGGGGAATCCGATTTGCGGACAGGATCGTTCCGGCTGCAACACCTCGGCTGGAGACGACCCGGCACCGTCGGCCATCACGACTCCGCTCGTCACGCCGCGGACTCCCAGCCGAGCGACCTCGACGCGTAACGCGGGCCAGCGAGTAGCAGATCATTCGCCGTGAGCGAGTCGAACTCAACGTGGCGCTCGCTCCGATGAGCAACGAACGGGCCGAGTTGCAGGTCGATGGCTTGCTCGCGTCGGGGGGCGAGCTGGCCGGGTGCGGTAGCGGCCATCACAAGAGGAGGCTTATGCCGTTCTGAATCGCTTGACAGGAGTCACGCGTCGGCGCAGCGTTACTGGAAGCGAGGCTCCTGCGGGGGGTTGGATTCCGATGTGGCTGCCGCGCACGTCTACCAGCTTGGAAGGGATGCTGCCATGAAGCGTTTGTTCGTCATCGTTTCGATCACAGTCGTCGCCGTAGTCGGATGGGGTTCCGCTCCGGCCGGTGCTGCCACCCCGGCGATCCAGGGATGCTACGGCGACAGCATCTCGTCCCTGGCCTCGAACCAGCCGGCCTCCGGAGCGTTCGGTGCTGCGGTCGTCGGCTTCGCCCAGGACCCGAACTCGCGCCCCGGTATCGGGGACGGTGTCCAGGTGCTCCAGGCCGGTGGGGTCCCGGACGACATCGTGCCGAACACCTGCAACGTGCCCTGAGGGCGCGTCCAAGCCGTCGACTTCGAGAACAGCGCGCTGATCGAGTGTCGGCCGCCCGGTCAGACCGGTCCCCCCAATAGGCCCCCTTCCCACTACCGGATCAGGACGCTTCAGCGGGCCGGTACTAAAAGACGCGCCAGTTGCTCTTGGGCGGCGGCCCGGGTCTCGGCGCTCGGCTGAGCACGAACAGCAGGCACTGAGGTCGGATCACCGCCTCCGTAGAAGACGAGCACGTCGACAGCCCATCCCTTGACCGTCGCTGCGAGCCGGTCGGCGTCAATGTGGCCGGGCTGGCCCTCGAAGTTGATGTGCCTGTGCGCGTCATCGAGCGAGAGGGGAAGGGAGCGTGGCGGGAACACCTCGTCCCCCCAGCTGTCGCGTGGTGCGATGAACATCGCCTGCATCAGGACGTCGCCCACCTCGAGCTGCTGAATCGTGTCGTAGGCGGGGAAGTTGCCCTCCAGCACGTCCGGGCCGAGCGGCACATTAGCTGCGGTCGCCAAGATGGCTGTCTGTGAGGTCTCCCAGCCAAGGGCGGGAAGGAACCGTGGTGCGGATTCGGAGGACGCGATCGGTACCTCCGAGGTCTCGGCGATACCCGAACCGGACGACCCCACCGTTGTCGAGTCCGCACCTGAACCTTTGCCTTCGTCGCCGGTGCACGCAGGGAGGCTCAGGAAGAGGACCGCTGCCGCAGTGATCGCGAGCGCTCGCGACATGACCCCAGCGTGCGGCACGCTCACCCGGACGGCAACCCCCCGCTGGCCTACTGGTGGGAGGCGGGCTCGTGCCGGGGTCAGGCAACTCTTTCCCCTTTTGGTGTGACCTCGACCCGGCGTTCAGGGACAAGGTTTCGGGCTGCGGTGCAGACTTGTTCGGTGGACGACGACGCGCTCCTGGCCGAGCAGCGGGCCTACTACCGAGCACGCGCCACTGAGTACGACGAGTGGTGGCGGCGGCGCGGGCGCTTCGACCGGGGCTCGGAGATGTCCGAAGAGTGGGACCGACAGGTGTCGCTGGTGGCCGCGGCGCTCGGGACCTTCGGTGCGAATGGAAGGGTCTTGGAACTCGCCGGGGGCACCGGCTGGTGGACCCAGCGACTCGCCCGAACCGCCGATCGGCTCACCGTTGTCGACGCATCGCCCGAGACGCTGGACCTCAACCGCAACCGAGTCGGGCGGTCGGACGTGGACTACGTCGTTGCGGACCTCTTCTCCTGGCAACCGCAGCGGACCTACGACGTCGTCTTCTTCTCCTTCTGGCTCTCCCACGTGCCAAGGCAGCGATTCTCGGCGTTCTGGTCGTTGGTGCAGACCTGCCTCGCTCCGTCGGGGCGCGTCTTCGTTGTCGACAATCGAGACCCAGACCGAGGAGGCGAGTTGGACGACGCCTA
>DATDAP010000426.1:0-10763 GCA_036525335.1 Microlunatus sp.
CCTCGCTCAGCTCGACGGTGTTGGAGGAGTCGATGGCGAAGATCTCCTGCAGCTGCCGGGCGACGTCCGGGCTGAACACCTCGATGTTGATCTCGTAGTTGCCGAGCAGGCTGAGCCGGTCGATGTTGGCGGTGCCGATCGTCGACCACTGACCGTCGATGGTGGCGGTCTTCGCGTGCACCATCGCGCCCTGGTAGAGGAGCAGCCGCACCCCGCTGCGCAGCAGCTGCCCGTAGAACCCGCGCGACAACCAGTCAGCCACGATGTGGTTCGACTCCGCCGGCACGATGATCCGCACGTCGACGCCGCGCCGGGCCGCCCGCATCAGACCCGCGAGCATGTCGGAGTCGGGAATCAGGTAGGCGTGGGTGAGGTAGATGTGCCGGGAGGCGCGGTCGATGGCGTCGAGATACATGTTGCGGATCGGGTAGACCAGCAGCCGCGGCAGGTTGCGATGGACCCGGATCTCGGACTGCCAGTGATCGCTGCCGGAATCGGGCAGAGCCGGCCGACCGGGACCGGTGAACAGGTTCCAGTAGTCGATGAACGCGTTCCGCATGTCCCAGACGATGTCGCCGGTCAGCCGGGCGTGGGTGTCGCGCCAGTCCGTCGCGTACAGCGAGCCCACGTTGTAGCCGCCGACGAAAGCGACGTCGTGGTCCACCACCAGGAGCTTGCGGTGGTCGCGACCGGAGTTGCGGAACAACCGGAAAGGGCTGGCCACCACCGGGTGCCGGCGAACCCGGATCGTGGGCGGCAGGTCGAAGAAGCGGTGGGGGACGACCAGGTTGGCGAAGCCGTCGTACGCCACGTAGACCTGCACCCCCCGCTCGGCCGCGTCGACCAGGGCCCGCTTGAAGGACTCCCCGATCGCGTCGCTCTTCCAGATGAATGTCTCGAAGAAGACCTCCGACCTGGCCTGGCGGATCGCACCGAGCATGTCGTAGTAGAGGTCTTCGCCGTAGGTGTAGACGGTCACCTCGGAACCACCGGCGGTGACAGAGCGGGGCGGCACGCGCGGGAACACCGCCGCTGCCCGGTTGCGCTTGCGCCGCTGGTCGATGGCCATCAGGGTGAGCAGGGTCGCCCCCTGCACGGCGGCGACGGCCAGCACAGCGTGCTTGACCATCGTCCTCAATTTGATCCGCCGCCACCCCATGCCGTCGATCTTAGGCGTGGGCGCTGCCGTCTAGGGTGGTGCTGAGATGACAGCCGCACCACGACACGAATCCGCCCACGGTCGTCCGGCGACCACCGACGAGCTGACCTGGGGGGCCCTGTTGAGCCAGGACGCCGGCAGCGCGGCCGAAGCCGGCCCCGATGCCGCGCGCCGCCTCCGTCGCAGCGCCCGACCGCCCAAGGTCGACCTGCTCGCGGGACTGAACCCGTCGCAGCGGGACGCGGTGCTGCATGAGGGAGCGCCGGTGCTGGTGGTGGCCGGCGCCGGCTCGGGCAAGACCCGGGTATTGACCCGTCGGATCGCCTATCTGGTGGGAGAGCGCAAGGTCCACCCCGGCTCCGTGCTGGCCATCACCTTCACCAACAAGGCCGCGGCCGAGATGCGGCACCGGGTCGCCGACCTGATCGGCAATCGCGCGAAGCTGATGTGGATCTCGACCTTCCACTCGGCGTGCGTGCGGATCCTGCGCGCTGAGATCAACCGGTTCGGGCTCTCCCGGACCTTCTCGATCTACGACGACGCCGACTCCAAGCGACTGATGCAGCTGGTGCTGACCGACCTGGAGCTGGACCCCAAGAAGTTCCCCGTCCGGGCGGTGATGAGCTGGGTCTCCAACCACAAGAACGAGCTGGTCGACCACGAGACCGCGGCGACGCGCGCGGAGACCGAGATCGAGAAGAGCAACGCGGCGGCGTACGCGGACTACCAGCGCCGCCTCGCGGCCGCCAACGCGCTCGACTTCGACGACATCATCATGACCACCGTGCACCTGCTGCAGGCGTTCCCCGAGCTGCGCGAGCAGTATCGGCGGCGGTTCCGGCACGTGCTGGTCGACGAGTACCAGGACACCAACCACGCGCAGTACGTGCTGATCCGGGAGCTGTGCTCGGCCGACGTCGAGCTGCCGCCGGGCGAGCTGGCCACAGAGCCGCCCGAGCTGATGGTGGTGGGTGACTCGGACCAGTCGATCTACGCCTTCCGGGGCGCGACCATCCGCAACATCCTCGACTTCGAGTCGGACTTCCCCGGGGCCCGCACCATCCTGCTCGAGCAGAACTATCGCTCCACCCAGACCATCCTCAACGCCGCGAACGCCGTGATCGTGCAGAACGAGGGCCGCACGCCCAAGAGTCTCTGGTCCGACGCCGGCGACGGTCACCTGATCACCGGGTACGTCGCCGACAGCGAGCACGACGAGGCCCAGTTCGTCGCCGGTGAGATCGACAAGCTGCGCGACGAGCAGGGCATCCGGTACGGCGATGTGGCCGTCTTCTACCGCACCAACGCGCAGTCCCGGGCCTTCGAGGAGGTGTTCATCCGGGTCGGCATGCCGTACAAGGTGGTCGGCGGGGTGCGCTTCTACGAGCGGCGCGAGATCCGTGACTCCATCGGGTACCTGCGGGCCATCGCGAACCGAGCCGACGACGTGTCGCTGCGACGGATCCTCAACGTGCCCAAGCGGGGTATCGGGGACAAGGCCGAGGGTGCGGTCGCCGACCTGGCGGCTCGCGAGCGGATCAGCTTCGGCGACGCGCTACGCCGGGTGGACGAGATCGACGGGTTGGCGAGTCGCTCGGCCCGGCTGCTCACCGAGTTCGCCGGGTTCATGGACGAGCACGAGGCCATGGTGGCCGCGGGGTTGCCGGCCGACCAGATCCTGCTCAGTGTGCTGGAGAAGTCCGGCTACCTGACCGAGCTGGGCAACTCCGAGGACCCTCAGGACGAGACCCGGCTGGAGAACCTGCAGGAGCTGATCGGCGTGGCCCGGGAGTTCGTCGCCGAGGCCACACCGGTCGGTCCGGGTGACTTCGAGCTCACTGCCGAGGACCTGGCCGGGCTCACCGCCGACGAGCTGGCGGAGCTCGCCCAGCTCACCGGCGTCGACCCGCGCACCGGCGAGCTGGCGCAGCCGGCGGATCCGGCGGCAGAGGACGACGGCTTGCTCAGCCTGGCCGCCGGCGCCCCCCAACCCGATCCGTCGCTCGGCGCCTTCCTGGAACGGGTCGCTCTGGTCGCCGACTCCGATCAGATCCCCGATCAGGGGGAGTCGGCCGGGGTCGTCACGCTGATGACCCTGCACACGGCCAAGGGACTCGAGTTCGACACCGTGTTCCTGACCGGCCTCGAGGACGCGGTCTTCCCGCACCAGCGCTCGCTGGCGGCCAAGGACGACAGAGAGCTCCAGGAGGAGCGGAGGTTGGCGTACGTCGGGATCACCCGGGCACGTCAGCGTCTCTACCTGACCCGCGCCGTCGTCCGGTCGGTCTGGGGCGCACCGCAGCACAACCCGCCGAGCCGGTTCCTGGCCGAGATCCCCGACCGGCTGGTGGACTGGCGACGACTGGCGTCCGCGACCACGAGCTGGCGGAACACCTCGGCCACCAGCCAGACGACCTGGCGGCGGCGGTCGACCGGTGGTGGTGGCGACGGCGGGTCACCCGCGTTCGGCTCCGGTCGGCGGGAAGCGAAGGCCGTCCCAGCGCTGGCGGCGGGGGACAAGGTGCTGCACACCAGCTTCGGGCTCGGTACGGTCATCGCCACCTCCGGCTCGACCGACGACCCGCGCGCCGACGTCGACTTCGGCTCGCACGGGACGAAGCGGCTCGCCGTCCGGCACGCCCCGATCGAGAAGCTCTAGGAGGCGGTAGGTCAGCCGGTCAGCCGGTCCACGTCAGCGCTCATCCGGTCGCGGTAGACGTCGAACCAGTCGCCGCCGGCGCGGTACTCGTAGCCGAGGGCGCTCAGGTTCCACAGGAGGCGATGGCGGGCCAGGGTGTCCAGAACCTCGCCGGTCGCCTCGAGGTCGTACCCATCGAGGAACGCGGCCGTGACCGACGGACCGCTCATCGAGAGGCGAGCGAGGTCGGCCAACGGGTCGCCGACCCAGGCGTCACCCCAGTCGATCACCGACGACAGCCGGACCTGCTCGCCCAGGGCCTGTCCGAACAGGTGTGCCGGTTTCAGGTCGTGGTGCAGCAGCACACCGGGGTGGGCTGGCTCCAGCAGGTCGTCCGTCCAGACGAGGGCCGTGGTCGTCTCGGCCAGGGACCGGTCGAGGATTCCCGCCGCGACCAGGTCGGGCACCCCGGCCAGCTCGGCTGCGATGGCCTCGCGCGCCGAACCGTGGCGCCCGCGGGCGGAGCCGTCGGTGTTCGGCATCAGCGGTCCCCACCCCGGTAGCGCCTCGGCGTGCAGCCGTCGGAACCAGCGCCCGGCCTCGTACGCGACCCCGGGGTTCTCGCTGGCGCTACCATCCACGAAGCTCAGGATCAGGTGGGGCCGGCCGAGGTCGGCTCCGTCGGTGGCCGTGGCCAACACGGTCGGGACGGGAAAACCGAGGGTGGTGAGTCGTCGGCAGGTCCAGGCCTCGGCCGCGATCTCGGTCGCTGGTCCGGTCTTGAGCACCACCCGGGTGCCGTCGACCAGGTCGACCACGAAATCGACGTTGCTGACCGAGCCGGGCACCTGCTGGACGCTGACGGCGGCCCGGCCGATGGCCTGGGCCACCGCGGCCCGGACCCGGGCAGGATCCAGCGGCGCCCTCGGCGCGACGGCGCCTACGGCTTGAGTCCGAGCTTGGTCAACCACGGCTGCGGGTTGGCTGCGCTGTAGACGTCACCCGGCTCGGCCCCGGCCGGGTAGACCTCGAAGTGCAGGTGAGGGCCGAACGCGCGGCCGGTCTGACCGACCTGCCCGAGTCGGGTCCCGCCGGTCACCTTCGCGCCGGACTGCACCGAGATCGAGGACATGTGCGCGTACAGGGTCTGGGTGCCATCGGCGTGCTTGATCACGACGTAGTTGCCGGCCCAGCCGGCGGCGTTGCCGCCGCTGCCGGCGTGCGCCACGACTCCGGCGGTGGGGGCGTAGACGGGGGTGCCGATCGGGGCGGAGAAGTCGAACCCGGTGTGATAACGAGCCCAGGCGCCGACGTCGCCGAAACGAGCCGCGAGGCTGTAGGACTTGACCGGCATGGTGGCGACGCCCAGGGCCTTCTTGGCGGCCGCGGCCTTCTTCTTGGCGGCCTTCTTCGCCGCTACCTTCTTCTTCTCGAGCTTGTCGGCCTGCTTCGCCGCGGCCTTCGACTCCTGCGCCAGCAGGGCAACGCGCCCTTCGACGGCCTGATCGTCGATCTCGACCGGCTCGGCCGCCTTCTTGGCGGCCTCGGTCAGCGCCAGGGAGTCCAACGCATCGGACTGCTCGCTGCTGGACAACGCGGCGCGGAAGTTCGATCGGCTGATGGTGCTGGCGTCGCGCTGGAACACCGACGGCTGCTTGACCCCGGGAGCGACCGTGGTGACCACCGGAGTGGAGGCGGTGGCGACGTGCGTCCCCTGAGCCGAGCTCGGGGACATCGCGGAGACCGCGATGCCCAGACCCAGCACCGAGACGGCCAAGGTGGCCAGGCCTGCGTTGATCACGCCACCGCGCAGGCGTACGGCCTCGGGCAATCGGTCATCCTGGGCAACGGCTCGGCGCGCGAGGGCGCGCTGGGACTGCGTTCGGGGCACGGCTGGAACTCCTCGATCGACGACAGGTCAGGTCTCTTCAGCGAGGCCAGAATCCCTGGTCACGATGCGGATCGGATTCAGCCAGTGAAGCCTCCAGCGACGGCTGGATCGGTGTTTCATCGACCATAACGGATTGGTAACATGCGTCCAAAGTCGAGGCGTACCAGTTGACAGGGTGGTTGGGCCTCTGAGTGGCCCTTTGTGACAAAGGTCTCCTCAACCGTGTGAGCCGGGTCTCAGTCGCTGAGTTTTGTGCGTGAGTCGACAAATCCAACCGGTTGTCAGGGCAGAGCTACCCGTCCACGAGCACGCGGCGAGAGCCGAGTGACCTCACGGTCTGCCAGGGGTGGCCGTGACCGCTGAGGGGCCAGTCGTCCATCACGACCGCCGGGTGGCGGTCGGAGCGCAGCGGCTCAGTTGACGTTGACGCCGATGGTGCGCAGCCAGGGCACCGGGTTGACCGCCCGGTAGACGTCGCCGTACCTGACCCCGGCGGGATAGAGCTCGAAGTGCAGGTGGGGGCCGAACGCCCGTCCGGTCTGGCCGACGTAACCGATGATCTGGCCCGACTTCACGGACTGACCCGCGCTGACGGCCATCGACGACATGTGGGACGACATCGTGGTCACGCCACCGGCGTGCCGAACCGCGACGTGGTTACCCGCCCAGTCGCCGCTGTTGCCGGCGTACATCACCACACCGTCGGCCACCGCCTTGATGGGTGTGCCGTAGCCGGCGCGGAAGTCCAGCCCGGTGTGGTAACGCGACCAGAGGCCGTACTGGCCGAAATGCGCGCCGATGACAGCGCCGGGCACGGGAGAGGAGCTGCCGCCGCCGGCTGCGACGGTCGTCGTCACGTCGACGCCAGGGGTGGTGGTCGTCGTGGCACTGGTATCGGTGCTCTGGACACCCTGCCGCTCGGTCTCTGCGGCCACCCGCTTGCGGACGGCGGCTGCCAGACGCTCCTGGGCGATCTTGACCGCAGCCTCTCGGGTGGCCCGCTCGCTGGTGGCGAGCTCCTGACTGCGGGCCGCACCCCCGGCCGACCGGGCGGCCTGCGTCGCCTCTTCAGCGGACTTGGCGAGGTCCTCGGCGCGTTGTGCGGCGCGTTCCTTCACGACAGCGGCCTGGAGCCGGACGCTCCGCGAGGTGTCGTCGACCGCCATGGGTCGGGTGAAAGCAACCAGGCTGGGATCCGCGGCGACTTGGGCCTCCGACGGTGCAGCGGCCAGGGTCGCTCCGGAGACGGTGGCGCCGACGGACGTCGAGCCCGTCGTGCCGGTCTGCATGGTGCTGGCTGGAGGAGCGGGGGCCGCGACCGGCTGCGCGCTCGTGGTCAGAGATACGGATCCGGCGACGGCGAGTCCGAGCGCTGAGATGGCGAGCGCCGCCAGACCGTGGGACAGCCAGCCACGGTGCTCGGCTCGCTGCGATGCCACCTGGCTCGCTCCCCTCGTTGTCTGCCACCGTCTGGATGGCGTTGCTGCGGTCCGAAACGGTCCCCGTCGGCGTGTTCGCGCACGCTGTCTGAAGTCGTCATCGCTCGTGTCGAGGCGCCTGAGCCCGGCTCGGTGGGCTGTGACGAAGATAACGGACTGATAACCAAAGCTCAAACCGTCGGTCCACCCCCGAGGACCTTGCAACCGGCGCAGCCTCCAGGATACCTGGGTGAGCGGTTCTTGCGCAGGTCCGAAGGCGGACTCACCGGCTCGTCATGGTCGATCCGCGAACGCCCGGGATTCACCGGGCCTCAGTCGATCAGCGAGCTCGCCACGGTGGTTTCGTGCGGGTCGAGCTCGACCCGGTCGTCCAGCTGCGCGAGAGCGGCGGCGATCTGGAAGGCGATACCCCTGTCGTTGGTCAGCGACATGTGCCCGATGCCGTGGACGGCGACATTCCGGGCCCGGATATCGGGGTGCTCGATCCGCGCGTTGCGACCGGGGAGGATCAGCTGGTCCAGGTCGCTGTGGAACGCGATGAAGCGGGTGTCGCAGGCGGGGGCCGGTTCGCCGAGCTCGGCGATCAGGTCCGAGTCCGGGCGCAGCTGGCGGATGAGAGGGAGCACCGATCCGGCGCGGGCCAGCAGCGTGCCCTGGTGCGGTGTTCCGAGGGTGACGACGGTGTGCACGCGTTCGTGACCACCCATCCGCTGGACGTAGTAGCGGGCGACCAGGCCGCCCAGGCTGTGTCCGATCACGTGCACCTTCTCGTAGCCGGACTCCGCGGTCAGCTTCTCGATCGCGACGGCCAGGTCCTGGGCCGTCGCCCGGACGTCGTTGGTCAGCACGCCGTAGTCGAAGGACGACAGGTCGGTGAAACCTCGCCGGCGCAGAGCACGCTCCAACGGCGAGAAGATGGTGTGGTTGTCGACGATGCCGTGGACCAGCAGGATCGGTGTGGCCGCCGCGTCGACCGCGAAGTGCACCAGGCTGCGTTGATGGGGACTGAGCCCGCCCAGGGTGTGCCGATTCGATTTGCTGCTCGGCTCGGCGATCAGGCCGAGCGGGTACGTCATCAGATGGGCCGTCACCCAACCGGCCTCGCGTGCCATCCCGGTGGCCACCCTGGGAAGATCGCGCGTCAGAGCGCGTGAAATGCCTCCGATGGCGGATCCGAGCACGTTGGAAGGTTACCTCTCTCGTCTCCGGATCCGGGTCGATATGCTCGGCGCGTGGCAACCGAGGCCGGTGCGGAATCCTCTCGACCCGACGAGGTGGCTGCTGGCCGCCAGCGGGCGGACGTGACCCCGGCCGGCTCGCGCCCCCTGCGGATCGTGGTGGCCAAGCCCGGTCTGGACGGGCACGACCGAGGGGCCAAGGTCGTCGCCCGAGCCCTGCGCGATGCCGGCATGGAAGTCATCTACACAGGTCTGCACCAGACGCCCGAACAGATCGTCGCCACCGCGCTCGCCGAGGACGCCGACGGCGTTGGGCTGTCGGTGCTGTCGGGTGCCCATCTGACGCTCTTCCGGCGGGTCGTCGACCAGCTGGCCGAAGCGGACGCATCCGACATCGTCGTCTTCGGGGGCGGCATCATCCCGGAGGCGGACCGGGAGCTCCTGGCGGAGATAGGTGTCGCGCACGTGTTCACCCCCGGCTCGACGATGTCCGACATCGTCGCCTGGGTGCGAGAGAACGTGCCCGGCGCTAGGCGTTAGGCTCAGGCCCGAACGCCAGCGACGACGCCCTCTCGTCGCGCCCTGGAACGGGTTGCGCGGGGCGGACACGGACATGGAGGCCAGAGTGGATCTGTACGAGTACCAGGCGAGAGACGTCTTCGAGAAACACGGGGTCCCGGTCCTGCGTGGCATCACCGTCGTCACCCCGGAGGAGGCGTCGGCCGCGGCAGCGGAGATCGGCAGCCCGGTCGTGGTGGTCAAGGCACAGGTCAAGACCGGCGGTCGCGGCAAGGCGGGCGGCGTCAAGGTCGCGAAGTCCCCGGCCGAAGCAGCCGAGAAGGCTGCCGACATCCTCGGCCTGGACATCAAGGGCCACGTGGTGCAGAAGGTGATGATCGCCGAAGGGGCGAACATCGCCGAGGAGTACTACTTCTCCCTGCTGCTCGACCGCGCCAACCGCAGCTACCTCGCCATGTGCTCGAAGGAGGGCGGCATGGAGATCGAGCAGCTCGCCGTCGAGCGTCCGGAAGCGCTGGCCCGGGTCCCCGTCGATCCGAACGTCGGCATCGACCAGGTCAAGGCCGACGAGATCGTCGCCGCCGCCGGGTTCGTCGGTGACGACGCCACCGAGATCGCCCGCGTGCTGCAGCTGCTCGGCAAGGTGTACGAGGGCGAGGACGCCACCCTGGTCGAGGTCAACCCGCTGGTGAAGACCGCCGAGGGCAGGATCGTCGCCCTCGACGGCAAGGTGTCGCTGGACGAGAACGCCGAGTTCCGTCACCCCGACCACGCCGAGCTGGCCGACAAGTCCGCGGAGGACCCGCTGGAGGCGGCGGCCAAGGCCAAGGGCCTCAACTACGTCAAGCTCGACGGCAGCGTGGGCATCATCGGCAACGGCGCGGGTCTGGTGATGAGCACGCTGGACGTGGTGGCGTACGCGGGCGAGGAGTTCGCCGGTTCGCCGAAGCCCGCCAACTTCCTCGACATCGGCGGTGGCGCCAGCGCCGAGGTGATGGCCAACGGCCTGGAGATCATCATCAGCGACGTGCAGGTGAAGAGCGTCTTCGTGAACGTGTTCGGTGGCATCACCGCCTGTGATGCGGTGGCCAACGGCATCGTGCAGGCCTTCGAGCTGCTCGGTAGCCGGGACGAGCACGTGGACGTCCCCCTGGTCGTCCGGCTGGACGGCAACAACGCCGACCTGGGTCGTCAGATCCTCAGCGACGCGGCGCTGCCCGGGCTGGAACAGGTGGACACGATGGACGGAGCGGCCCGCCGGGCCGCCGAGCTGGCTGCAGGCTGAGGGGCGAACTGACATGGCGATCTTTCTGAATTCCGAGTCCAAGGTCATCGTCCAGGGCATGACCGGTTCCGAGGGCCGTAAGCACACCCAGCGGATGCTCACCTCCGGCACGTCCATCGTCGGTGGGGTCACCCCCGGCAAGGGCGGCCAGCAGGTCGAGTTCGAGCAGGGCTCGGTGCCCGTGTTCAACTCGGTCGGCGAGGCCATCGCCGCCACCGGCGCGAACGTGACCGTGATCTTCGTGCCGGCCAAGTTCACCAAGGGTGCGGTGGTCGAGGCGATCGAGGCCGAGATCCCGCTGGCCGTGGTGATCACCGAGGGCGTCCCGGTCAAGGACAGCGCCGAGTTCTTCACCCTGTCCCAGGGGTCGAAGACGCGGCTGATCGGGCCGAACTGTCCCGGTCTGATCTCACCCGGGCAGGCCAATGCCGGCATCATCCCGGCCGACATCACCAAGGCGGGCCGGATCGGTCTGGTGTCCAAATCGGGCACGCTGACGTACCAGATGATGTACGAGCTGCGCGACATCGGCTTCTCCTCCGCTGTCGGCATCGGTGGGGATCCGGTCATCGGGACCACCCACATCGACGCCCTGCAGGCATTCCAGGACGACCCCGACACCGACGCGATCGTGATGATCGGCGAGATCGGTGG
>DATDAP010000427.1:0-2071 GCA_036525335.1 Microlunatus sp.
CGACCACGGTCCCGGGCTGGCCGCCCTGCTCTGCGTCGTCTCCATCCTCGCGACCTATCTCATCGTCTGCATCGCCATGCAGATGTTCGCCGGCCTCGGGGACACCGGACTCGGGCTGAGGAACGAGGAGGTGTCGGACAACGTGTTCGGCAACCTGGCCGAGCCCGTGATGGGCTTCCCGTTGAGTCTGACCCTCTACCTCGCGGTGCTGGCATCGTCGGCGGCCAGCCTGATCACCACCTTCTTGCCCACGACCCGCACGTTGCTCGCGATGGCCTCCTACGGCGCGATGCCGAAGCGGTTCGCGCACATCCACCCGAAGTTCAAGTCGCCGAGCACGGCCACCATCGCGGCCGGCATCGCCGCAGCAGCCTTCTACACGGTGATGACCATCCTCAGCGAGCGGGTGCTGACCGACACGATCCTGTCGCTCGGCATCATGATCTGCTTCTACTACGGCCTGGTCGCCTTCGGCTGCATCTGGTTCTTCCGCAGGACGCTGTTCGACAACAGCTTCAACATCATCTTCAAGTTCCTGTTCCCGCTGCTGGGTGGCCTGGGTCTGTTCTTCGTGCTGATCATCACGTTGAGGGACAGCGCCAGTCCCGACTACGGCAGCGGCGCCAGCGTCTTCGGTATCGGACTGGTGCTGGTGCTCGGTCTGGGTCTGATCTTGATCGGCATCGTCTTCATGCTGCTGCTCCGGGCGCAGCAGCCGGCGTTCTTCCGGGGCGAGATCCTCAAGCACGAGCCTGCCCACAAGATGAAGCCGCACGAGCACCTGGAGTCCTGAGTTGACCCGATACGGCCCGCAGTTCGGACCTGACATCACCTTCCTCGGTGTCCGGCAATGCGACCTCGACGACCCGGAGAGCTACGCCGACGCCGACGTGGTGATATTGGGCGCGCCCTTCGACGGTGGCGCCTCCTACCGAGCCGGCACCCGCTTCGGGCCGCAGGCGATCCGGATGACCGACTATCTCCCGCACGACGGCTCGCGACCCTCGTTGGCCTTGCGCGCCGACGGGCTGAGGGACCTGAACGTCTACGACGCCGGCGACGTGGAGATGTACTCCGGCGACATCGAGGTCGCCCTGCCGGCGCTGGAGGCCGCGGTGCAGAAGGTGGTCGCGGCCGGAGCCATCCCCATCTCCCTCGGCGGCGATCACTCCATCGCCTACCCCGACGCCAAGGGCTGCGCCAACGTGCTCGGCCAGGGGCGGGTGTCGATGATCCACTTCGACGCCCACGCCGACACCGGCGACATCGAGTTCGGCTCGCTGTGGGGACACGGCCAACCGATGCGCCGTCTGATCGAGTCCGGCGCGCTGCGTGGTGACCGGTTCCTGCAGATCGGGCTACGCGGCTACTGGCCCCCGCCGGAGACCCTGGACTGGATGGCGGCGCAGAACATGCGCTCGTACGAGATGACCGAGATCGTCCACCGCGGGCTCACCGAGTGCCTGACCGAGGCGTTCACCATCGCGACCGACGAGTGCGAGGGCGTGTTCCTGTCCGTGGACATCGACGTCGTCGACCCCGGATCCGCCCCGGGCACCGGCACCCCGGAGCCCGGTGGGCTGTCCTCCCGCCAGCTGCTCGACGCCGTTCGTCGGATCTGCCTGGAGCTGCCGGTGGTCGGGATGGACGTGGTGGAGGTCTCGCCACCGTACGACCACGCCGACATCACCGCCGCCCTGGCCAACCGGGTCGTGCTCGAGGCACTCTCGGCGATCGCCCGCAAGCGACACGACGAGCGGGACGGGACCCGGTGGGATCCGGCGCTGCCGCTGCTCAGTGAGCGGAACGCACCCATCCCCGTGGGCGAGATCCACGGCCACCACCACGCCACGCACCTCTCGCACCACTCCGATCAGGAAGAGAACTCATGACCAGCGATCCCGAGATCGAGGCTCCGACGACCGAGGTGCCGCTCAGCAACGACGCGGCGTACGGGCCCGGCGACAGCCCGCAGCGTCGACCACTACGCAACATGTCCGAGGTGCGGCACTACTTCCGCACCAACGAGGTGCCGATCTACTTCGTGGGGGCCACCCCTTTCAACCTGCTC
>DATDAP010000428.1:0-9472 GCA_036525335.1 Microlunatus sp.
CTCAACGGGAACGGCGACGCGCTGATAGCCGGGTCCTTCGAAGTCGTCGAGTCGTGGCCAGTGGCTGGGCAGATCGGGTGACTCGAAGATCTGCACCTCGACGGCTCGGCCCTCGGGATCGAGGATCAACGCCGGGTAGCCGAACGCTGCACCCCAGCCCTGCTGGACCAGTGCCCCACCTACCCGTCCTCCCAGCCAGCTGCCGTTCAGCCCGTCGAGCTGGTGATGGTTGGGGCGTCCAGGTGCGAGGGTCCCATAGGCGACGAGGCGGCACTCAGCGTTCACGGATCCATAGTGCTCGGTTGGCGATGATCGCGCACCTGACCGTTGCGTGTGGTTGGTTCGACGTGCGGCGATCGCCCCGACACTGCCATGAGCTGACCGTGGGGCGTAGGGTTTCTCTGGTGGTGTCGTCTGTTGCCGTGCTGTCCGATGTTCATGGTGTCTTGCCGGTGCTGAAAGCGGTCCTCGCAGAGCCGGACGTCCGGTCCGCTGAGTTGATCGTCGTCACGGGTGACCATGCGGCGGGGCCGATGCCGGTGCCTGTACTGGACTGCCTGGTCGAACTCGGGGACCGTTGCCTGCTGGTCCGTGGCAACGCGGATCGTGAGCTCGTTGCGATCCGTGACGGTCAGTGGTCCGAGCATCCGGAATCACGCTGGGCCGCCGAGCAGCTCCGCAGCGACCAGCTTCGGCTGCTGGCCGAGCTGCCGCACCCTCTCTACCTGGACGTCGACGGATTCGGTTCGGTGGTGTTCTGCCACGGAACGCCACGGGACGACGAAGAGGTTGTCTTGGTTGACACTCGCCTGGACAAGTGGACGGAGGTGTTCGCCGATCTCGACACTGATGTGCGAACCGTGGTTTGTGGCCACACCCATATGCCGTTCGTCCGGTTGGTCGAGCGTCGGCTCGTCGTCAATCCGGGCAGTATCGGGATGCCGTACGGCCGACCCGGTGGGGCATGGGCGCTCTTGCGCGACGGTCAGGTCTCACTGCGCCACACCTCCGTCGATCTCGACGTCGCCATCGCGGCTGTGATCGCGGGATCCACCTATTCAGAGCGGGACGCGTGGGCCGAGGAGTATCTACGTGCAGTCAACAGCGACGCCGATGCTCTCCGCGCCTTCGGACGTCGAGACGGCCGTGCTGACTGATCCGATGCGGCGGGTACCACGAAGCGGACGGCCTGTCCTACAGGATCTCGCGAGACTTCGACGCTACGGTCGATGCTCACGATGCCGATCCGCTCCGATGGATCGAGCGGGTCGAGATCGCGAACCTCCATGCCCAGGCCGTCCGACGCCTGCTCCCAGCCGTCACGTCGCCGTGAGGGACGTAGACCGCCGGTGCCGTGTGGCCCATTTTCGAACGCTGGCATTTGATCAGATTGAATCGGGGTGTTCACAGGCCGTCGGACTTGCGAACGGCCATCGCCGCAAGCGGACCCGTGTTGAGTTGGTGGTCGTGTTCAGCCCCTCGCCACCGAGCAGCAGCCGTCCCCGGCACGCTCCATGGCCCATAGTCCGAAATCCTGGCGGTCGATCTTGGCCTCCCAGGAGGTGATCATGGACGCGGTTGCCGCGCGGTCGTAGGTCACGAAAAGGCCTCACCGCCCGGCACGCCTGGGGAGATGGCTACGCCACCGAGGCAGGTCGAGCCGCGATCGACGTCGCCCTTCGAATCGATGCCCGGTCTCGCACGCAGCAGCCGGCCGTCATGCGAGGACGAGGTACGTCTCACCCTGCTCTACGAGAGCACGCGGGTCTATTGTCAGAGATGCTGGAACGGTCAGGACTTCATGTCGGGCCACCGGCGCAGTGCGAGCGCGGCGCCGGACGAGCTGGTCGAGCAGTGCCGTGACTGCCAGCGAGGCTGGTATCTGTCGGTTGGGCTTCACTGCTTGATAGGTGGGGGGCAGCAATGCATGATTCGGGTCCCCGACGATCGCGATGTCTTCCGGCTTGCCCCCAGCGTGGATGACTCGGTGTTGCAGACCATCGCCGACCGGTTGGAGTTCCGGAGAACGGATGACGGCTACGTTCGGCTGTCACAGGCCAACTTCGCGGACGTCTCGGTGCAGTGCGCGCGGCGCATCTTGGCCGTTGGCTGCGGGACCGGCATCGAGGTGCGCGCCCTCAGGCGGGCTACCCAGCCCGGCGTCGTCATCGTCGGAGTGGACCACAGCCAGCTGCTGGTCGACACTGCCCGGCGATTGACTGCTGAGGAAGGGCTCGATGACAACGTCACTTACCAGACTGGCGACGCCCATCAACTTCAGTACCCCGACGGTGACTTCGATCTTGTCACGCTGCACACCCTCATCAGTCATGTCGATGACCCGCTGCGGGTGCTCCAGGAGGCCCGTCGCGTCGTCAGCCCGCGTGGGGCGGTGGCCGTGTTAGGCGGCGACTACGCCTCGCTGACGTTCGGATACCGCGACCCGAAACTGGCCAAGACGATCGAAGAGGAGCTGCGGAAGGTCATGGTCGCCAACCCTCGGGTGATGCGCGACATGCCGCGCCTGCTGCACCAAGCGAGGTTGGAGCTGGTAGAGGCGAACGGTGCGCTGTACGCCAACATCGGGTCGGGTGCCTTCTGGGCGAACGCCGAGGCATATAGCGCGGTGATGAGCCGCTCAGCGCAACTCGCACCGGCCGTGGTCGAGGAATGGCGAGCGTTCCAGGCTCGATCGGTGCACGACCACATCTTCTTCGGCACATCCAACTACTACACCTATCTGGCCCGACGGTCGGACGAGGTTTGACGGCGGGCTCTGACCACGCTCCTGCATTTTGCAGGGCCCAGCTGACGCGGCACGATGAGTCCATTCGCTTGCCGCCGCGTCTCTCAGATGATCTCAGCACCGCAGGCGATTGGTGAGCTGCACCAGGTTCAGGCTGGACCCTCGGCGACACGGTCGCCTTCGACAACGACTCGACCGGACGCAACCCGTTGGGCGGTCGGTCGGAGGGGCCGTCGTCACGTCTTGGTGCGGTACCCGGGCCCGGGGAGGTGTGCAGGTCGGCTGCGTTGACGTGGCGGCCGGCTGCGCAGCGCGGCTCCACCTCCAGGTCGGTCCCGCACTCGCGGTGAGTGACCACCACCGGCGGTTCTTCCGGGTAGGCGCAGTACCGGTCTCCCCACGTCATTCATGGCCCAGACGGCCGGCACGAGGTCAGCCCGTTCGCCGTGACCACATCCCGGTGCCGCGTCCGGTCGCCCAGCTCTCGGTAGTCGACGGTTGCCACGATGCCCTGCTAAACCGATCCCATACCCACCACCTGAGACGCGGACGTCTGACAGCCCATGGCCGAGTTCATCAGGACAGTGGCCTCCGGGTAGGCGGTGGCCGCGGCGGCGGATTGTCGGCGCCTGACAGGACGGCGAAGGGATCAGTCGGCTTTCGTCGGCTCGCCTGCTTTGTAGCCGATGCCACGCACTGTCACCACGATCTCTGGGTGCTCGGGGTCTCGTTCGATCTTGGAGCGGAGACGCTGGACGTGGGTGTTGACGAGCCGGGTGTCGGCGGTATACCGGAAGTGCCAGACCTGTTCGAGGAGCATCGGACGGCTGAAGGTCTGTTGGGGTCGGCGAGCCAGGGCGAGGAGCAGGTCGAACTCGGTCCGGGTGAGCGAGATCGGGTCATCGTTCCGCTTGATGGTGTGTCCATCGATGTCGATCACGAGGTCGCCGATCCGCAGCGTGTCGTGCTTGTGCTCTTCACACGAGCTTCGTAGCCGGGTTCTGATTCGGGCAATCAGCTCTTTGGCATCGAACGGCTTGATGACGTAGTCGTCGGCGCCGGCCTCTAGCCCTGCCACGACATCGAGGGTGTCGGACCGGGCGGTCAACATCACGATCGGCACCTGCGACTCGGAGCGGATCTCTCGGCAGATAGCCATCCCGTCCTTGCCGGGAAGCATCAGGTCCAGCAGTACCAAATCGGGGCGAGCATGGCGGTAGCTGTCCAGGGCCTTGTCGCCGTGGGCGCACCAGATCGGGTCGAATCCGACGTTGCGCAGCACCAGGGACAGCATCTCGGCGAGTGCCTCGTTGTCGTCGACCACCAACACTCGCCCCTCGAGGCCCGACCGGTCGCGTCTGGCGGCTGTGTGGCACGGATCCGACGCCGCGACGCCTGACAAGCGGGCTGTCTCGCTCAGCACGGCACCCACCAGCCTCTTCCGCCCTGGAGCACCCTCCATCGTGGCTGAATCAGCCTCAGTTTTCGCCGCGTTACGTCTGAAGCTTGCAACGTGGGCCGATCTCCTTGTCGGTGGTCAAGCCGAACGTCGCCTGAGGGGTCGGACCCTTGTCTGTGGATCCGCAGGTCAGTGAGGATTCGCTGCCGCCGGCGACGTGGGACGGTGTGGTGAATCGAATGGCGCGTTGAGTCTTGCAGTGGCTGTTGATCTTGGTCTGCAGGTCGGGTGATCATTGTTGCGGAGCGTGGCGGCGGCAGTCGCGATCGGGAGAAGAGACCCATAGCTACTCCTTTGTAGAGCTTGGTAGTTCCCTATGAGAGAAGCGCGCATTCCCATGAGTTGCCCGCGTAGTAGCTATCGATTGGCTGTGAACGAGCCTCGGCGGCCAGACCGGTAGGTGAGAAAGACGCTGTACCTGACGGACGGATCGAGGGATGCGGATAGCGGGCAGGCGGTTCACCGGGCAGGGTGGAGCCCAGTTCGATTCACGGCCACAGCCTGCTGACCGCACGAGAGCTCCAGCGCGTTCGGTGCAGCAGGTGGCTGCGCTTCGCAGGGTTCACGACGAGATCCCGACGCGCGAGAGTCATTGGCCGCACGACATAGAGGGTTCGTACGCCCCGTTCGAGCAGTTGACGTCGGTCGAGCACCTCGGCCGACGGTGGCTGTTCGACGACCACGGGCACCGCACGCTGGAGTGGAGCGACCACTGCAACCGTGGCTACACCCGCTGGATCTTGCGCGAGCACGGCATCACCCTCATCGGGCCGGAGCCGCGGGCTTTCATCCCGCTCGTGCCGCCGGAGCTGCTCCGCGGTGAGGCGGCGACCACACTGCCGACACTGATGGCCGACCTGGCGACCTGGCTCGACATCGATGCGGTTGCGTGGGGGCAGCGGTACGCCGTGGTCACTCTCTGCCGGCTGCTCTACACGCTGGTGACTGCCGAGGTGGCCACCAAGACAGGGGCGCTGGAGTGGGCGATGCGCACTCTCGACCCGACCTGGCGGCCGCTGCTGGGGCAGGTACGCGACGACCGGACGCTCGGCTTCGACATCAACACCCGACCGCGGCCCGGCTCAGCGCAGACGGCGCGGGAGTTCGCGGCGTACGCCGTGAAGTGGGCGGCGCGCCGCCACGCACCCGCGCCCTAGGTGTCAGCGGGGGTGCGATGAGTACCCGGGGACCGCCTTACGCCACTGCCCGTAGGTGAGGTTGCCTTCTCACGGGCCCACGCCTTCTACCGGCCACCGGACGTGCGAGCCGGCCGAGATCGACCTGAGGTTGCGGCATTGGTCCGGTCGAGGCAACTGTTCCGAGACACGGCCCCAGAGGATCTCCCTGATCGCTCGAGTTGCGGTGTGGGAGCCGAGGCATGGGAACGAGTCTTACGTCAGGGGGGCGTGGCCGGTCCTTCCATGTGAGCGCGGGCAGGTCCCAGCTAGAGTCAGCGTCAGGGCTGATCTGGGTGTCTCCGGCGGAAGGAGGGTGTCAGATGTCCGACGGTGCGGCTGCTCCTCGTTCCTGGATGCTGTGGGCGGTTGCGGTCGCGGGCATCGGCGTCCTCACCGGCGTGCTCATCCTTGGCCTGGCCAGTAGTCGCCTGGATCAGCCCGGGCTCCGGGCGTTCTTCATCGGGTGGATCGTCGTGCCCTATGTGCTGAGCGGTCTGGTGGCGTGGTGGCGGCGGCCGGCGAGTCGGTTGGGTCCCTTGATGTTGCTGCTCGGTTTCACCATGGCGTTGACTCCGCTGCAGTGGTCGAGCCAGCCGCTGCTGCACAGCGTCGGACATCTCTTCGACATGGTGCCTGCGGCAATGTTTCTGCACATCTTCTTGGCCTTTCCCACGGGACGGCTGAGCAGGCGGCCGGAGCGATGGCTCGTCGCCAGCTGCTATGCGATCACGCTGGGCCTGCAACTGATCAAGATCATCTTGGGAGCCAACCCGGACAGTGTGTTCACCGTGACCGATCAGGCCGCCGTGGGGAAAGTCCTCGAGAGGGTGCAGCTGAGTCTGGTCGCCCTCTGCTTGCTGGCCGGGGTGGTCCTGCTGCATCGCCGGAGGCGCGGCCCGGGACGTTCCCGGCGACGCCCGGCCACGCTTGTCGTTGACGCCTTCAGCATCTCCTTGCTCATGCTGGCCGTGCTGTACATCGCGGGCATCTTCGCTCTGCCCTATGTGGAGATCCTGAGGTTGATCACTTTCGCCTCCTTGGGTCTTGCCCCGATCGCCTTCCTCTACGCGCTGCTTGACATGCGACTCGCCCGCGGCGACGCCGCTGGGCTTCTGGTGGAGCTGCGCGACGATCCGACCACCGATCTGCAGGCGCCGCTGGCTCGTGCTCTCCGCGACCCGTCTCTGCGCTTGTACTACTGGCTTCCGGAACTGGGCGTGTGGACCGATCAGCACGGCGACCCGACCGCGGAGCCGCGTGCCGAGGGCGGTCGCGCCGTGCGGATCCTGGTTCGGGATGAGGAGCCCATGGCCGCCCTGAGCTTCGACGGCTCCCTGGAAGACGAACACGAGCTTCTCGACGCCATCTTGGCCATCGCCGGCATCGCCTTGGAGAATGGCCGGCTGCGAGCCGAGCTCCGTGCGCGGCTGCAGGATCTCCAGGGCTCGCGCGTGCGGGTGCTCGAGGCCAGTCGACAGGAACGACAACGACTCGAACGCGATCTTCATGATGGGGCGCAGGTACGGCTGGTGGCGCTGTCCCTCGAACTGGGATTGCTGGGCGACGATCCCACCACCGATTCAGTGATGAAGTCACGTCTACGCGAGGCGAAGGCGTCGGTATCCGAGTCTCTGCAAGAACTGCGGGAGGTCGCGCACGGCATCTATCCGGCGGTGTTGAGCGGTCACGGACTCGGGGTCGCGCTCGAGTCGCTGGCGGCACGGGCGGCCGTACCGGTCCGGCTGGATGTCGACCTGCCGGACCGCCCGCCCGAATCCGTCGAGGTCGCGGTCTACTACGTCGTCAGCGAAGCGCTCGCGAACATCGGCAAGCACTCGTCCGCCACCGAGGCACGAGTGTGCGTCCTGAAGTCGCGTCAGATGATCATGGTCGAGGTCAGCGACGACGGGGCCGGCACCACAGAAGCACCCCAGGGAGCTGGCCTCAGGGGACTGGCCGACCGGGTCGAGGCTCTCGGGGGGCGTTTCGAAGCTGGTCCGACGACCGCCGGCGGTGTGCGCATCAGGGCGCAGATCCCGTGTCCTTGACTCCACTGACGGTCGCGATCGCGGAGGACAGCGTCCTGCTGCGTGAGGGTCTGACGCGCATTCTCGTCAGCGCCGACCTACACGTCACCGCGGCGTACGACAACGCCGAAGACCTGTTGGAGTGGATCCGCACCGAGCCGCCGGACATCGCGATCGTCGACATTCGCCTGCCGCCCACGCATACCGATGAGGGCATGCGGGCAGCCCTCCGTGTCCGCCGTGATCATCCCGACACCGCGATCCTCGTCTTGTCACAGTACGTGGAGCTGGGCTTGGCCATGCAGCTGTTGTCGGAGTCGGCGGAGAAGGTGGGATACCTGTTGAAGGACCGCATCAGCGACGTCGGCCAGTTCGTGGATGCCGTCCGACGTGTCGCCGCCGGTGGGTCCGCGATCGATCCGCAGATCGTGACGACCCTGCTCCGGCGCCGGCGCAGTGATGACCCTCTGGACAGGCTCACCCCCCGCGAGCGTGAGGTTCTCGAACTGATGGCCGCCGGCAACTCCAACTCCGGTATCGCCGAACGGTTGGTGATCACCCAGCGCGCCGTGGAGAAGTACGTCTCCAGTGTGTTCGACAAGCTCGGCCTGCCCTCGACGGGAAGCGAGTCTCGTCGCGTTCTGGCCGTGCTTCTGTTCCTGAGGAACTGACGCGCCGGGGAGCCGAACCCGCGAACCACAAGAGGATCAGCTTGCCTGGTGGGCATCATCGCGACGTCGGTCAAGGCCGTTCGGTTCTGAGGCACGGCACGGCAGCACTCATCGTCCGTCGCAGGCAGTGGCACAAGCTGCCAACCTCGGTTCTGGCCGCGCCGACCGCCCCGGACGCTCGCCGAGTGCCCAGCCGCGTGCGTATGAGCCTCGACTGGCGGTTTCCGCCTCGGCGGCATGGGAGAAAACCGCCCATGGCTTCGGCGGGTTGGCCGGCTGGGCCGCAGGGCTGGGCTCCGCGATTCTGAGGTCAGGTCGTCAGTGACCTCCGAATCGAAAGGCTGTCATGTCTGTTATCCGGCGACATCCCGTCCTCACCTTCTTCCTCCTCGCCTACGCGCTCTGCTGGGCCGCCATTCCCTGGCAGAGCTTCTTCGCCCCTGGAGTCTTGGTGGCCGCCGTGATCGTCGTGTCCCTCACCGAGGGGGTTCCCGGACTGAAGGCGATGGGGTCGCGGCTCATCCGCTGGCGGGTCAGCTGGATCTGGTACGCCATCGCCATCGCCGTTCCACTCGCCGTCAAGTTCGCCGCCATCGGGCTCACCAGCGCACTGGGTGCACCGGTTCCCGACATCGCAGAGTTCGGTGTCTGGTACAGCCTGCCGATGGCGATCGCCATCAACATCGTCAATCCCCTCAACGCGCAGCTGCCGGAGGAGGCCAGCTTCCGCGGCTGGGCTCAGCCGAAGCTGCAGACCACCCGCACCCCGCTGGCCGCGACCGTCTTGATGGCTGTCGGCGTCACGATCTGGCACATCCCGTTCTTCCTGATGCCCCAGTTCGGCTCCAGCCCGGTCGAGGCTGCTGCCACCGTCGCGGTCACCTTCTGGTACGCCTGGCTGTTCAACCACGCCTCTGGCAGCTCGCTGATCACCCTGATCGCCCACGCCACCGAGGGCACGATCGAAACCAGCACCCTGTGGCAGGCCGCAGGAGACACCACCCGGATGACCTGGCTGTACGGCCTGGTCTGGTGCCTCGTCGCCCTTGGTCTGCTGGTGTTCGACCGTCGGTTCTGGACCAAGCCACCGGCAGCCGCCGATCCGGACCGCACGACCGCACCCGTCGTCGCCACGGATGGCCGGTAGAACCGCTGATCACTCAGGTGGTCGCAGCGCTCCTCACGACCAGCGTCTCCCGACGCGCCAGGTCGCCCATCAAAGACACCGTGGGGCTTCATTCCGCAGCCGCCACGCCGAACGCGCACGGACTCTACCCAGGAGGATGCTCATGTCCGAGTCACCACTCACCACCCATGCCGGGCCGATCGCCGCCGCGGCCGGTGGTCTGTTCGCCGTCGTCTCCGTCGGCTTCTACCTCGTCACCGACCAC
>DATDAP010000429.1:0-2212 GCA_036525335.1 Microlunatus sp.
CTCTGGTCGCGCCTACGAGCGGCACGCGGATCCGTTGACACGACGAACGTCTGGCGCTGCCGCTGGCGGTCGCACGGCAGCCCGCCTGGTCGATCGCTGGGTCCTGGAGCCACCGGAACCCGACGCCGTACGGCACGCCCAGGACGCCGCCCAGGAGCTGCCGATCGCCCGGGCTGTGCTGCGGGACCTCGATCGCTGGCAGTCCGCGCTGGTGACCTGAGAGCTCAACGACGTGGGCGGCCGACCCGGCCGGTCCACTCGCTGGCCCGCTCCCCGACCCCCGGACTGATGAGCGCTGTCGGTGCTCCGCGATGTCAGTAGCCGGGAAGACCCGTCGCAACAGGTCCAGACCGGCGGCGCCGGTGACCTCGATCCCGGCCGGGGTGTGCTCGGCCGCCAGTCGTCCCGCGACCAGCCGGAGCCACGCCTCCGCCGGCAGCCGCAGTGTCCCGTCGCTCGGGCCGGAGACGTCGTCCAACAGCACCTCCACGCGCTCGGCCAACCGCAGGGTGAACTGCGACGCCGGTGCGCTGGTGGTCACGCTCAGGTCCAGCGACCGACCGTCGAGCACTTCGGTCTTGCCGAACCAGCCGATCAGATTCGGTTCGCCGTGGAGCACGACCGGCACCGTGTCCGGGTCGAGCGCGGCCGCGGCATCGAAAGCGACTCGGACGTCCCAGCCGTGCAGCAGCACCTCGTTGAGCCGCATCCGCCCCGCCATGGCCGCGGTCAACGGGAAGGGCAGGAAGGCCAGCTCGATCCGCAGGTCTGACCGCTCGTCGTCGGTCAGTTGCTGATAGCGATCGACCAGCGCGGCGTCGGCGACGAGGAGCTCCTCCGCGCGTTCGTCCGGACTCATCGCGTCCCAACGCGCCCAGACGACCTCGGCCTCGGTCGGTTCGCCCGCCTCACCGAGCGCGCCGAGCAACGTGCCGAGATTGATCACGGCCGCGCTGCCGAGGTGGCCGAGCACCTGCGAGACGTTCCAGTCACCGGCTCCCGACGGCCGGCGCAGATCCTCTGCGGTGAGGGTGCCCACCAACGAGGCGAGCAGATCGTGTTCGCGGCCCAGAGCGGCGATGACGGTATCGGTGTCAGTCATCTTGACGACTCCTCGGTGAGGCGACGGCGGTCACTCGTCACCCTCGCCGCCGGCGCCCTTCGCCGGTGGCAGGATCAGCTGATGGACTCGTCGCCGGGCATGGCCACCTCGGCGTTCGCCGACCTCGCCGTGCGCCGCGACCTCGGCATCGAGTGCGTACGGGTGGAGGTCGACGGCCAGGTACCGGCCGAGCAGCGGTGGCTGCCGGACCCCCGTCGCGACGTCTTCTCGATCTCCAAGACGATCACGTCGCTGGCCGTCGGTCTGGCCGAAGCCGAAGGGCACCTGCCCTTCGACGACCGGGCGCTGTCACATCACCCCGGGTTCGCTGACGGTCGACCGAAGGCGTGGAGCTGATCACCGTACGACAGCTGCTCACCATGACCTCCGGCATCCTCTACCGCTGGGACGATGATCGGGCGTGCTGTTGCCCCAGGGTGGTCTCGGCGATCGGCGGCTGGTGCCGGCCGCGTACATCGACGCCATGATCACCGATCTGGTCGACACCGGCGGTCACGTGTCCAGTCGGGCGACGATCCCGCACGGCGACAACGCCACCTACGGCCGTGGGTTTCGTGATCGTGTTCCCGCGCCAGCGTGCGTGCGTGACCATCACCGCTCACTACGAGGGTCCGACGACCGAATCCTCGACGCGGTGTGCGAGTCGATCGCCCGTGCCCTGGTCTGATCAGCGGTGGACCAGGTCCAGCCAGTTCTCCGGCACCCGGTCGGCCGGCGCCGGCGAGCCCTGGGCCGCGGGTCGGCTGGTCGGCGGGGCCAGCTCCAGTCCCCCGATGGTCTTCTCGGTACGGAAGTCCCACCCCCAGGTCTCCCCCGGCTCGAAGCTGGCCATGATCGGGTGGCCGGTGGCCCGGAAGTGCCCGGTGGCGTGTTGGGCCGGCGACGAGTCGCAGCAGCCCACGTGCCCGCAAGCCGCGCAGCGACGCAGATGCACCCACCATCCGTCGGGGTGCTGCAGGCAGTCCGCGCAGCCGTCGCCGCTGGGCGCGACGGTCGGATCGAGGTCGGCTGAAGCATCCTGGGCGGCCATGGGACGACCCTACGCCCGACCACTGCCGGCCGAAGGTGTGGTGAAGACTGGGTGGTGCC
>DATDAP010000430.1:0-5448 GCA_036525335.1 Microlunatus sp.
CGTGTTGCGGGCGTCGAAGAAGGACAGGTAGACGCTCCACAGCACCGGGATGTAGACGAAGATCAACAACCCGAGCACGAACGGTCCGACGAAGATCGCGTACCAGAACGAGCGGTGGCCGACGGGTCTGGTCGGCGCGACGCTGGTGCTCACCGGGGATCGTGGCTCATTTGACCCGCGCGATCTCCTTCGAAGCCACAGTGGCCACCTTGCCGATCTCGGTCTTCGGATCCGCCTTCTTGGTGGCGACGTTGGTCACCGCGGCCACCATGGCCTGGGAGATGGCCTGCGTCCACAGCTTGTCGGGGGCGTGGCCCAGCTCGTCGACGAACCCGGCGGCCTCGGCACCGGGGCCGGAGGCGATCTTGTCGGCCCTGGGCACCAGCGACGGCTTGGCCGGGATGTGGGTGCCGTAGGAGTTGGAGAAGTCGACCTGGAAGTCCTCCTGATCGATCCACAGCCACTTCACGAAGGCCTTGGCCGCCTCGGGATCGGTGCCCTTCGCGGAAACGGTGGCACCGTACGAACCGAACGGCACCGCCTGGCGGCCCGCCGAGCCGATCCCGGGGAAGGGCAGCACCCCGAAGTCGTCGCCCAGCTTCGCGGTGATGTCGGGCAGCATCCACAGCCCGCCCCACTGCATCGCGGTCTCGCCGTTGACGAACGGGTCGGCGGCGAACCAGTCCGCCGACGCACTCTTCAGCAGACCGCCCGACCCGTACAGCTGGGCGAAGGCGGCGAGGGCGCCGTAGCCGGCCTCGTTGTCGAAACCGATCCCGGTCTGGTCGTCGTTGATCTGCTCCTGGCCGGCGGCCCAGATGAGCATCTGGTTGAGCACCCCGACACCCCCGTCGTTGCCGGCGAAGAACCCGCCCATGTCATCGGTGGCGACCTTGCTGGCGGCGTCGGTCAGCGCGACCAGGGTGGTCGGCGGCTGCAGGCCGGCCTTGTCCAGCACGGACTTGCGGTAGTAGAGCATCTGCATGTCCGTGGTCTGGGGGATCGAGTAGATCTTGTCCTCCCAGGTCATGGCCGTCAGCACGGGGGCGGAGAACTGGGACTTCGCCTCGCCGATCAGCTCGGTCAGATCGACCACCTGACCCGCCTTGATCATGTCCAGGGTCGGGCCGTTGCCGTACTCGAAGACGTCGGGCACGGTGGCGGTCAGCAGGGCGGATGAGACGAGCTTGTCGTAGTCGCCCGGATTCCACGTCACGGTGACGGTCGCCGCCTCGTACGCCGCCGCGTAGCGCTTGACCGCGTCCTCGACCCCGTCCTCGCCGTACTGGTGATACCACTGGCTCAGCTGTGGCTTCTCCCCGCCACCCGAGGTCGAGGCCTCGGGCTCGGGCCGTCCCGTGTTGCTGCCGCAGGAGCTCATGCCCGCGACGGAGACTGCGGCCAGCCCGGCGAGGCCGAGGAACCGCCGACGTGGAATGTCCATGTCGGCAGGCTAGTTTGATCGTCAGACATCCGAACCAGAGGGGTAGGGAATGCGAGCCATCAGGATTCACGCGTACGGCGGACCGGAGCAGCTGAAGATCGAGGAGGTGCCCGAGCCGCACGCCGGTCCCGGGGAGATCCGCATCAAGGTGTCGGCGGCGAGCATCAACCCGATCGACGGGAAGATCCTGCAAGGACTGCTGGCCGGCGGAGTGCCTCTCGCGGAGCCCACCGGGCTCGGTTTCGACGCCTCCGGGGTGGTGGACGAGGTCGGCGAGGGCGTCCCCGGGGTGCACCCTGGCGACGACGTGTTCGGCCTCGGCCGGCAGACCCAGGCCGCGCACGCGGTGCTGACCAGCTGGACCGCCAAGCCCGCCTCCCTGGACTGGGCAGTCGCCGGGGCGGCCGGGACGGCGGCCGAGACCGCGATCCGGGCCCTGGACCTGCTCGGGGTCGGTGCCAGTTCGACGGTGCTGATCGACGGCGCGTCCGGCGGCGTCGGCGCGGTGGCGGTGCAGATCGCGGTGGCCCGCGGCGCCACCGTGGTCGCGACGGCCAGCTCGGCCAACCAGGACTACCTGCGGGAGATCCGCGCCACCCCGATCGTCTACGGTGAAGGTCTGGCGGAGCGGGTGACCGGCACCGCGGTCGGCCCGTTGGACGGGGTCCTCGACGTCGCCGGGCAGACCCCGATCACCGACCTGATCGCCCTGGTGGACGAGCCGACCAAGGTGGTCTCCATCGCGAACTTCGCCGCCACGGAGGCCGGTGCCCGGCTGACCACCGGCGGGGAGGGTGACAAGGACGCCGCCCTCGCCGAGGCGGCCCGGCTGCTGGAGAACAGCCAGCTGGTGATCAAGGCGCAGACGTTCCCACTGGACCGGGCGGCCGAGGGGTATCGGACGGTCCTGTCCGGCCACACCCGCGGCAAGATCGTGCTGCTGCCCTGAGGTCGGCGCCTTGAGCACGAGAGTGGAGCCGTCGGCATGACCCCGACGGCCGAGATCGGCATCATCGGGGGCTCCGGCTTCTACAGCTTCCTCGCCGATCCCGAGCTGGTCACCGTCGACACCCCGTTCGGCGAGCCCAGCGCTCCGGTGGCCATCGGACAGCTCGCCGGGCGCAGTGTGGCTTTCCTGCCGAGGCACGGGACGGCCCACCAGTTCCCACCGCATCGGGTGAACTACCGGGCCAACCTGTGGGCGCTCCGCTCGGTCGGCGTCCGCCAGGTGCTCGCCCCATCGGCCGTCGGTTCGCTGAGACCCGAGCTGGGCCCGGGAACCGTGGTGGTCCCGGATCAGGTGGTGGATCGGACCTGGGGCCGGCCGCACACCGTCTACGACGCCACCGGTCCCGTGGTGCACGTCTCGTTCGGCGACCCGTACTGCCCGCGCGGTCGCAGGGCCGTCGTCGCCGCCCGGGACGACGTGATGGACGGCGGCACCCTGGTGGTGATCAACGGGCCGAGATTCTCCAGCCGGGCGGAGTCGGTCTGGCACGCCGCCCAGGGCTGGTCGCTGGTCGGCATGACCGGTCAGCCGGAGGCGGCCATCGCCCGCGAGCTGGCGCTCTGCTTCACCTGCGTCACGCTGGTCACCGACAGAGACGCCGGAGTCGAGGGCGATGGCGGGGTCGACGCCGGGGAACCGGTCACGCACGCCGAGGTGCTGGAGATGTTCGCGGCCAACATCGACCGGCTCAAGGACCTGCTGGTCACGGCGGTGGCGGCACTGCCGGCGTACGAGTCCGACACTGACGCGACCTGTGCCTGCCGGCGGGTGCTCGATGGGCTGGACCTGCCCTTCGCGCTTCCGTGATGCGCCTACGCTGATTCTTCGTGCCCTCCGCTCTGCCTCCCGGTGATCCCGCGCCCGTGGACGGTTCGCTGCCGCCGGCATCCCTGCGCGAGGTGGGAGATCGGCCGCTGGGCATCTATCTGCACGTGCCGTTCTGCCGGACCCGATGCGGCTACTGCGACTTCAACACCTACACGCCGACCGAGTTGCTGGGCCGCTCGGCGGAAGGCGAGCTGCGCGTCTCCGCTGACCTTGCGGAGACCGGGGACGCGTACGTGGCGGCGGCCCTGGCCGAGATCGACCTGGCCGGGCGAGCCCTCGGAGCAGAGGCGCCGCCGGTGTCGACGGTGTTCGTCGGCGGCGGGACTCCGACCCTGCTGGCCGCCGATGACCTGGTCCGGATGCTGCGTCGGATCGAGACCGTGTTCGGTCTGGCCGAGGATGTCGAGGTCACCACCGAGGCCAATCCCGAGTCGGTGTCCCCGGCTTCGCTGGCCAGGTTGCGGGAGGGTGGCTTCACCCGGATCTCCTTCGGCATGCAGTCGGCGGTGCCGCACGTGCTCGCCACCCTGGACCGGGTGCACTCGCCGGGCCGGCCGCTGACCGCGGTGGCCGAAGCCCGTGAGGCCGGCTTCGAGCAGGTCAGCCTCGATCTGATCTACGGCACCCCGGGGGAGTCGCTGGCCGACTGGCGCGCCAGTCTGGAAGCAGCCCTGAGCGCCCGACCGGACCACGTCAGCGCGTACGCCCTGGTGGTCGAAGACGGCACCAAGATGGCGACCCGCGTCCGTCGCGGTGAGCTGCCGCTGCCGGACGACGACGACCTGGCCGACAAGTATCTACTGGCCGAGGAGCTGCTGTCCGGGGCGGGCTTCGACGCGTACGAGGTGTCCAACTGGGCCACCCGTCCCGACGCAGCCTGCCGGCACAATCTGGGTTACTGGCGGGGAGACGACTGGTGGGGGATCGGGCCTGGCGCCCACAGCCACGTCGGCGGCACGCGTTGGTGGAACGTCAAGCACCCGGCCGCCTACGCCGCACGGCTGTCCGCCGGAGAGTCGCCCGCACAGGCGCGGGAGGTGCTGACCATGGCCGACCGGGCGCTGGAGCAGGTGCTGTTGGAGATCCGGTTGGCCGAGGGGATGCCCTTGGACCGGCTGTCGAACCGCGGCCGCGTTCGGGTGGGCGACCTGACCGCTCGGGCGTTGGTGACGGTGGCGGACGACCGACTGCGACTCACCCTGAACGGTCGGCTGCTGGCCGACGCCGTGGTCCGTGAGCTGGTCGACTGACGATCACCGCCGAGATCTGAGTTGAGCCAGATCGCCGAGGCGAGTCCGCCAGCGCCCCACAGCCAGCGGTCGCGGAAGACCTGCGTGGACTGGCGAGCAGCAACCCGGCGGGCAACACGGCCAAGAGGAAGAGCACCAGGGGGCCGGGGCGAGCGAGATCTCGGCCATGGTGCTGATCAGCGGCCAAAGTGGCTGCCAGCACCACCGTCGACCTGCTGATCTGGGCCGTGCTCTGTTGGCTGGTGATCATGGCGGTCCGGACCGGTGGCGGACCGATCTGCTCTCTGGGTCGGACTTGCGGCGGGAATCGGACTGCAGAACATCGGCCCCGAATCTGATCTGGCAGGCCAGCCACGCCTGGCCTCAACTCGTGCTGTCGGCGACGATCGTGGCCGGGTGCACCGGTCTGGATCTGTCGCAGGATCTCCCAGCCCTGGAAGGAGGTCTGGCTCCAGCTTCGTCGACTGGGCTGAGTGTGCCGCTACCGTGTGCGTCTGTCCGGCGCGCGTGCCGACGGCCGCCGCAGGTGAGTCCTGTGGCGGTCGTCGTGTCGCCGTTGATCTTGCTCGGCGTGATCATGGTGGTGATCTTGGTCAGCGGTGCTGTCCTGGCGGGTCCGGTGGGTCGCTGGTCGCCGGTGGGTCGAAGGTGAGTGGGTCTTGGGGATCCCAGTTGTTGATGGTGATGCGGGCGTTCAGGATCGGGCGTTGCTGCCGGTCGATCCACTTGGGTGGGATCCAGACGGGGAGGCCGTCGTCGTTGATCTGGCAGTGCCGGCCGCGTTGGGCGAACTGGTGATGGTGGTAGGAGCAGACCAGGGTGAGGTTGGCGATGTTGGTGTCGCCACCGTCGTACCAGGCGATCACATGATGCCGTTCGCAGTACTGGGGGGCGACATCACAGCCGGGAAAGCTGCA
>DATDAP010000431.1:0-10328 GCA_036525335.1 Microlunatus sp.
ACCCATGCCGAGCATCAGGTCCTTGATCTCGTTGGTGATGTGCGGGATCACCTGCACGGTGTCGCCGAGGTAGTCACCGCGGCGTTCCTTGGCGATCACCGTCGAGTAGACCTTGCCCGTGGTCACGTTGGCGTGGGCCGCCAGGTTGACATTCAGGAACCGCTCGTAGTGCCCGATGTCGAGATCGGTCTCCGCGCCGTCCTCGGTGACGAAGACCTCACCGTGCTGGAACGGGTTCATGGTGCCGGGATCCACGTTCAGGTACGGGTCCAGCTTCTGCATGGTCACGCGCAGGCCCCGGGCCACCAGGAGACTGCCCAGACTGGAGGCGGTCAGGCCCTTGCCGAGCGAGGACGCGACCCCGCCGGTGACGAAGAGGTGCTTGGTCTGACGATCACGGGCTCCCACGGAACTCCAGGCTACCCGCTGACCCCCCGTCCGCTCGCATCCCCGGCGCGTCGCGGGTCCCGAGACCGACTGCGCTGGTGTTGCAGCACCAGCGAAGTCGGGTACCGCGCCGAATCGATAGTCCCACCACCGACTCCGCGGGTGATAAATCATCCGCGGAGTCGGTAGGGAAGGAGGCTCGGTCAGCGCGAGGCGAGCTCGAGCAGCTCGCCCGCGTGCGCCAGGGCCGAGTCGGTGGTCTCGATGCCGGCCATCATCCGGGCCAGCTCCACGGCACGGTCCCGCTCGGCCACCTCCCGGACGCCGCTGGTGGTGACCTGACCGTCGTCGGACTTGACCACGGCGAAGTGACGGTCGGCGAAGGCAGCGACCTGAGCCAGGTGGGTGACTACGATGACCTGCCGGTGTCGAGCCAGCAGCGCCAGCCGCCGGCCGATCTCGACCGCGACCGCGCCCCCCACACCGGCGTCCACCTCGTCGAAGACGAACGTGACCGAGCCACCGCCGTCGGCCAGTACGACTTCGACGGCCAACCGGACCCGCGACATCTCCCCACCGGAGGCCACCTTGCCGAGACTGCGCGGAGCGCTGCCCGGGTTGGCCGAGAACAGCAGGTCGACCTGGTCGGCGCCGGTCGGGCCGAAGTCGACGGTGGTCAGCTCGAACTGCAGCCGGGCATGCGGCATGGCCAGCGCGGCCAGCTCGCCACTGACCCGTTCGACGAACACCGTCCCCGCGGCCATCCGCGCCTCGTGCAGCTGGGCCGCGAGCGCCTCGAGCCGCTGCTGCAGCACCGTGATCCGCTCGGACAGCTCGCCGATCCGGTCGTCGGCCTGCTCCAGCTCCGCGAGTCGTCCGACCGCACGCTGCGACCAGGCGAGCACCTCGTCACAGCTCGAGCCGTACTTGCGCAGCAGCCCGGCCAGCTCGAACCGTCGCTCGGCGATCTGCTCCAGCCGTCCGGGCCGGGCCTCCAGGCCGTCCAGGTAGCGGGACAGATCACCGGTCAGGTCGCTCAGCAGGTAGCCGACCTCGCGCACCCGGTCCATCAGGGGCTTGGCCCCGGCGTCCGCCTCGGCCAAGCGGTCAGCGGCCTGGCGAGCCACCGCCAGGGCCGACATGGCTCCGCCGGCTTCGTCCTCGGAGCCGGCGATGGCCTCGATCACGGCGCCCGCGTCGACGCGCAGGTCGTCACTGGCCTGCAGCCGGTGCGCCTCCGCCGCCAGCGCGACATCCTCGCCCGGGAGCGGCGCTGCCCGCCCGATCTCGTCCAGCCCGAACCGCAGCACATCGATCTCGCGGACCCGCTCCTGCGCCTCGGCCTCCAGACGATCCCGCTCGGTCACGGCGAGGCGCAGCTCGTCGTAGCACGCGCGGTAGGAGCCCAGCCGCTCCTGGTGGTCCGGTCCGGCCGATCGGTCGAGCAGGTCACGCTGCCGGTCTCGGCCGGCCAGCCGGATCTGCTCGGACTGCCCGTGCACGGTGACCAGGTCGCCGACCAGCTCGTCGATCCGCCCGACCGGCACCTGCGCACCACCGACGAAGGCCCGAGTCCGGCCACTCGGGGTGATCTGCCGGGCCACCAGGAGCTCAGGACCTGGATCGTCCGGGCCGTCGTCGTCCAGCTCACCACCGGCGTCGTGCACGCGGCGTACGGTGTCCGCGGACACCTGAGCGAACCGTCCTTCCACCACCGCGCGGCGGGCGCCGGTGCGGACCGCCTTCGGATCGCCTCGTCCGCCCAGCAGCAGGTCGATACTGGTGACGATCATGGTCTTGCCCGCCCCGGTCTCACCGGTGACCACCGTCAGACCGGGGTGCAACGCGAGGACCGCGTCGTTGATCACGCCCAGATCGGTGATCCGCAGCTCGGTGATCATGGTCGCAGCGGTCTCGGATCGGCCGCCCCCTCCGCGGATGCACGGCGCCGATCGCGGTCGGCGCTTCCCCGCCAGCCGTCCACCGGCAGCTGGAACTTGTTGACCAGCCGGTTGGTGAACGGCGACCGCGAGAGCCGGGCCAACCGCAGTCGGTGCTGGCCGCGACCTATCTCGATCTCCATCCCCACCCGCAGCTCGACCGACCGGCTGCCGTCGCACCAGACCACCCCGTGCACCGGGGAGGCGTGGATCAGCTCGACGGTGATCATCGACGTCGGACCGAGCACCAGCGGGCGCGCGAACAGAGCATGGGCGCTCAAGGGGACCAACAGCAACGCGTCCAGCTCCGGCCAGAGCACCGGGCCACCGGCCGAGAACGCGTACGCCGTCGATCCGGTCGGCGTCGCCACCAACACCCCGTCGCAGGCCCAACGCGAGAGTGGCAGACCGTCGACCTCGACCGCGATCTCCAGCATCCGCTCCCGGGCGGCCTTCTCGATCGAGACCTCGTTGACGGCGAACGACGTCCAGATCACCTCGCCCTCGTCGCGCAGGGTCACGTCGATGGTGAACCGCTCCTCGACCGTGTACGTGCGGTTCACCACGTGATCGACGATGCTGTCGATCTCCGCCGCCTCCGCCTCGGCCAGGAACCCGACGTGGCCGAGGTTCACGCCCAGCAAGGGGGTGTCGGACGTGATCACCTTCTCGGCGCCCCGCAGGATCGTGCCGTCGCCGCCCAGCACCAACATCAGCTCGACGTCGCGGGTCTGCTCGGCGAACTGCCCCGGCGCGGCCCCCACCACCGTCACGTCACGCAGCCGCCCGTTGAGGATGTCGGCGTCGGCCTCGGGGACCACTGCGGTGATGCCGGCGGCACCCAGGCGCTCGATGATGCCGGCCGCGGTCTCGACCGCCTCGCGACGGCCGAGGTGGGTGAGCACCGCGACCCGACGACCCGGAGCTGCGGGCTGGGCGGGCGGAGGCGTCACGCGGCTCAGCATAGGCCGGGGTCACGTGGGGCCGACGGACGCCGCGACATCGAGCGGAGCAGTCGGCGCGCGGCGGGCGAGCAGGACGAAGAACTCGCGATTCCCCGATGGGCCCGGCAGCCGGCTGGGTACCAGCGCCTGGGTCCGCCAGCCGAGGGCGGCAGCCGCACCGATCACGCCGGTCACCGCTTCGGCATGTAGAGCCGGTGATCGGACCACCCCACCGTCACCGAGTCTCTCCCGACCCACCTCGAACTGCGGTTTGACCATCAGCAACAGGGATCCCGCGGGATCGACCACGGACGCCAGGGCGGGCAGCAGGACGGTCAGGGAGATGAACGAGAGATCCCCGACGACCAGATCGACCGGTGTCTGGTCCACGTGCTCCAGCCGGAGGTCGCGGACGTTCAGACGCTCGTACGTGCGCACCCGCGGATCGTTCCGGATCTGCTCGGCCAGCTGCCCGTGCCCCACGTCGACGGCGATCACCTCCCGGCACCCGGCCAGCAGGAGCACCTGGCTGAACCCTCCGGTGGAGGCGCCCGCGTCCAGGACTCGCTGATCGGTGACGTCGAGGTCCAGCTCGAGCAGAGCGCCGGCGAGCTTGTGCGCGGCCCGCGACACGTACGGGTCGTTCTCGACCAGGATCGCGTCAGCCGCGGTCACCGGCATCGACGGCCGATCCGCTACGCTGCCACCGACCCGCACCCGACCGGAGCGGATCAGGGTGGCGGCGGCCGCCCGGGATCGGGCGAGACCCCGATCGGCGACGGCGCGGTCGAGCCGGCTCGGGCCACCAGCTCCACGGGGCGGATCAGCGGCGCCCACTCAGTCGCGGCCTTCGACCTGCCCGGACGGAGACTGCAGCTCCGCATGCAGCACCTCGTGGGCGGCGGCGAGCGCGGTGTGATGCTCGCTCACCGGACGCTCATCCAGATCGGCCAATTCAGCGAGGGCCCGGTCGACGGCCGGCAGCCCGGTGACCGGCAAGGCGTCGTCCTCCGACTCCGGTGTGCTCACGTCATCGCTCACGCGGTCGCCGCCGGGGTCACCGGTGCCTTCTTCGCAGCCGTAGGCTTCGCGGGAGGCTTCGAGGCCGCGGCCCCCGGGGCCTTCTTCACGGCGGTCTTCCTGGCCGCCGGTGCAGGTTTCTTCTTCGCTGCCGTCTTCTGTGCCGCCGTCTTCTGTGCCGCCGCCTTCTTCGCCGCCGCCTTCTTCGCCGGTGTCGACCCGGTCGGCGTCTTCGTGGTCGCCGTCTTCCTGGTCGCTCTCTCGGCCGCAGTTCTCCTGACCGGCGCGGGCTCGGGCACCGGCGTCGCCACGGCCTCCTCCGCAGAGACAGCAGCCTCTTCCGCGGAGCTCGCTGCATCCGCCGCTGCCGCCGCCGCAACGGTGGCGACGACGGTCGCCTCGGTGGCAGCCGCCTGGGCGGTCGCGGCCCTGGCGGACTGTTCGGCGAACGCTGCCCGCAGATCCGCCAGCTCGGTGCGGAGTCCGTCGAGGTCCTCGGCTCGCGCGAAGCCCGTCCGCGCGGCGGCCTTGTCGATCTCGACGTTGATCATCTTCACCAGCAGCTCGCGATTGGCTCGACTGGCCGTCAGGATCTCCTCGGCCAGGTTGCTGACCCGCTCACCCGCATCGGCGGCGACATCATCGAGTCCGGTGACCGACAACAAGCCTTGCGCCGCCTCGGACGCCTTGGCCTTGGTGGCCCGGCGCAGGCCGGTCATCAGGTTCACGTAGTTCTGGATCTGCTCTCGAACCATCTCGCCGCCTCTCGTCCGGTGGGTCGTACCTGCGCAACGGTAGCCCGCGCGACGGCTCGCGGACACCCGAGGTCGACTGGAACAATCGCCGCGTGACTGCCTCGAGCCGGACACCGGCCGCCCCGACCCACGCCTCCACGCTCGTGTCCCGCCACGATCCCGACTGGTGGCAGACCGCTGTCATCTACCAGATCTATCCGCGCTCGTTCGCCGACGCCAACCGTGACGGCATGGGTGATCTGCAGGGGGTCGTCTCCCGCGTGCGCTATCTCGCCGACCTCGGCGTGGATGCGGTCTGGCTGTCACCGTTCTACCCCTCCGCCCTGGCCGACGGCGGCTACGACGTGGACGACTACCGCGACGTCGACCCGCGCATCGGCACCCTCGCCGACTTCGACACCATGATCACGGCCCTGCACGAGGTCGACATCAAGGTGCTGGTCGACATCGTGCCCAACCACAGCTCGAATCGGCATGCGTGGTTCGTCGAGGCGCTGGCCTCGCCCCCAGGATCGCCGGCCCGGCACCGCTACATCTTCCGTGACGGCGAAGGAACCGACGGCAGCCGGCCGCCCAACGACTGGCAGTCACTGTTCGGCGGTTCCGTCTGGCAGCCCGTCGGCGACGGCCAGTGGTACTTCCACCTGTTCGCCCCCGAGCAGCCCGACCTCAATTGGGACAACGAGGAGGTCCGGGAGGATTTCCGGACCACGCTGAGGTTCTGGGCGGATCGCGGCGTGGACGGTTTCCGGGTCGACGTCGCCCACGGTCTGGTCAAGGATCTCTCCACCCCCTACGTCCCCTGGCCGGACATCGAGATGATGCAGCGCGAGGACGGCAGTCACCCGTTGTGGGACCGTGACGACCTGCAGCTGGTCTACCAGGACTGGCGCACCGTGTTCGACTCCTACGACCCACCCCGCTTCGCTGTGGCCGAAGCGTCGGTGCACCCCACCCGACGCGCTCGTTACGCCGCCCCGTCCAGCCTCGGCCAAGCGTTCAACTTCGCCATGCAGGAGGCCAGCTGGCTGCCGGACAGCTACCGCACGGTGATCGAGGCGGGTGTCGCGGACATGGTCGAGTCGGGCTCGACCACGACCTGGCTGCTCGGTTGCCATGACACCGTTCGAGTGGTGTCCCGCTACGGTCTGCCGGTGCCGACGGACCAGACTCCCATCGAGATCGCCCGGCGCTGGTTGCTGACCGATGGCGTGGATCCTCACTGTGACAGCGATCTGGGCCGTCGCCGAGCGCGGGCGGCGATCTTGGTGCTGCTGGCGTTGCCGGGTTCCGTCTACATCTACCAGGGCGAGGAGCTGGGTCTGCCCGAGGTGGCAGACCTCCGCCGCGACGTGCTCCAGGACCCGATGGCGTTCCGGTCCGCGGGCCGGGAGAAGGGCCGGGACGGGTGTCGGGTGCCGCTGCCGTGGACGGCGACCGGACCCTCGTACGGGTTCGGCGGCGCGGCCACCGAGCTACCGCAACCCGACTGGTTCGCCGGGCTCGCGGCCGAAGTCCAAGCCGGCACGGACGACTCGATGCTGAGCCTCTACCGCCGGGCCATCGGGCTGCGCCGCGAGCTGGTGACGACCTGGAACTCGAACGATCCGACCTTCGCCTTCCAGGACTCGGCGCCGGCGGTGCTCTCGTTCCGCCGCGGCGAGGCGTGGCAGTGCGTGACCAACTTCGGCGCCGACGCGATCACTCTGCCCACGGGCGTAGCGGTCATGAGCAGCGTCGACCTCGTCGGCGGCCTGCTGCCGGGCGACGCAACGGCCTGGATCGTCAGCGACGGGCCAGCACCGCGCTGATCACCTGCACGGCTGGTGAGGCGTCGACGACCCGGCCCAGGTCGGTGACCCGCCAGGCCAGGGTCGCCGTAGCCCAGAGCGCATCGACGGCGGACGAGCGGTCGTCGGGGCTGCCGACGAGCTCGATCCGGCCGGAGTCCAGGACCGCGGTCTGCTCTCCGCAGCTCATCTCCCCCGGACGCTCGACGCACCGTCGAGCCGGTTGCAGCAGGTCGCGCAGGTCGTAGCCGAGGTGGGTGGGCCGACTGTCGGCTCCGGCGGCCACCAGATCGGTCGGGCCGTGGGCACCGGTCAGCACCAGCATGCTGTCCAGACCGGCGGCCACCGCCCCGGCGATGTCGGTGTCCAGCCGGTCTCCGACGAAGATCGGGTGACCCGCGTCGAGCCGGGCGACCGTGGCGTCGACCAGTGGTCGGTACGGCTTGCCGGCGACCTCCGGGTCGACGTCCACCGCCAGCCGTACGGCAGCGACTGCGGCGCCGTTGCCGGGCACGATCCCTCGGTCGGTCGGTCGGGTGGGGTCGATGTTGGTGGCCACCCAGTGCGCGCCGCGATGGATCGCGATCGCCGCCTCGTTCAGCTGGTCCCAGGTCAGGTCGAAGCCGAAGCCCTGCAACACCGCGACCGGTCGATCGTCGGCCGAGCGGACCCCGACCAGACCCACCTCCGTGAGCGCGTCCCAGACGCCGGGCCCTCCGACAGCGAGCACCTTGGCGCCCGCGGCGAAGCGACGGGCGACCAGCTGTGCGCCGGCCTGGGCGGACGTGACGACGTCGTCCTCGGTCGCGACGATGCCGAGGTCGGCGAGGTGCTCGGCGACCGCGGCCGGCGGGCGGGCGGCGTTGTTGGTGACGAAGCCCACCCTGGTGCCCCGGTCCCGCAGCGCACGCAGGCCCTCCGGTGCCCCGTCGACGGCGACCGGGCCCAGGTACACCACTCCGTCGAGATCGAAGAGGGCGGCGTCGTAGGCGTCAGCGAGGGCACTCATCGGTGCGATTCCTCCCACCCGTCTCCTTCGGTCGGCTCGCCGTCGTCGGCGCCCTCGTTCTCCTCGGAATCGCTGTCATCGAAGGTGATCAGCATCCCGTCGAGCAGATCGCGACGCTCGTCGGCATCGGTTTCGCCGTCGCCGTCCAGACGGGCGGCTCGGTCGAACCACTGCCGGGCGTCGGCCTGCTTGCCGGCGTTCTCGAGAGTGTCGGCGTACGCGTAGTACAACCGAGCGGCGGGGGTCCCGAGCTGGGCCGCGCGACGATCGTCGAGATCCAGGATCGCCTGATGCAGGACGCGACGAGCCTCCGGCTGCTGCCCCAGGTCGTTACGCGCCCCGGCCTCGACGATGAGCATCTCCACCGCCAGCGCCGGCTCGAGCGGCTTGCGTCGAGCCTCCTTGGCGATCTTGAGAGCGGCCAGCGGACGGCCCAGGGCGCGCTCGCAGTCGGCCATCACCGGCAGGTAGTTGTCGGTTCCGGTCATCCTGCGCAGGGCTCGGAACTCCGAGAGAGCAACATCCCAGTGACCAGCCGCGTACGCCGTCTCGGCGGCCGCCTCCCGCACCACCGGGAGCCGGGCTGCCCGCCGTCGCGCCGCCTCGGCGTGTCGATAGGCCAGCTCCGGATCCTCGTCGATCAGCAGGCCCGCCGTGACCAGGTGTCCGGCCACGACCTCGGCCAGATCCTTCGGCAGACCCCGCAGCTCTGCCTTCACCCCCCGCGGAAGTCCTCGCGTGTCGACGTCGGCGGGCAGTCTCGGTTCGTCGGCGCGCTTCTGCAGACCGGGCGGGGGCGGCGTTCGCTCCTCGCGGTCCGACGGTCGACGTTCCGATCCTCGACGGTCCGATCCTCGACGGTCGGGCAGGCGTCGGTCCGGCAGGCGACCGTCGGGCAGGCGCGCATCGGAGGTCTCCGGACTGCGCCCGTACTCGCTGCGGGACCGATCACCCGAGCGCTGCTGACCGGACGGACGGCCCGGAGACCGTCCTTGTGGCTTGCGTGCCGCCGAGCCGCGACCCTGACCAGGACCTCCGGTCCCGCCGCGTCCCGATCTGCCGGAACCACCGCTGCGGGCCGGGCCGTCGTCTCGACGAGGACCGCCACCAGTGGATCGGTCTCGGCCACCGCCCCGGTTGTCGCCGCCCCGGTTATCGCGACCCCTGTTGTCGCCACCCCGCCCACTTCCACCCGAGCGGCCGCCGCTCCCGCTGCCACCGCCGGCTCCGCCGCCACTCCCGCTGCCACCGCCAGCTCCGCCACCGCGTGCGCCACCGCCGCCCCCGGATCGTCCGCCGCCACCGGATCGACCGGCTCCACCGGACTGGCCGCCGCCGGGTCGCTGTCCCCTACTGTCCGTCACCGCCTCATCCTTGCCGTACACCCTCGCGCACGCAAAGCAGGCCGACTCAGGCCAGCACCACCGCCGGCCCTGCGGCACTGAGCTCGGCGACCTGCTCCGGCGCCGCGCCTCGGTCGGTGATCACCAGGTCGACCTCCGAGACTGCGCCGAAGGTGCAGAACGAGGTGCGGCCCAGCTTGCTCGAGATGACCGGGACGAGGCGCCGCCGGGCCGCCAGCAGCATCGCTCGCTTCACCGCAGCTTCCTCGGGATTGGTGGTCATCAGTCCCCGCTCGGCGGTCAGTCCGTTGACCCCGATGACCGCCAGGTCCGCCGTGATCGTGCCCAACCGTCGCACGGTCCACGGGTCCACGGCCGCGGATGTGAGTCCACGCACGGATCCGGGCAGCGTCATGATCTGCAGCTTGGTGTGCCCCGCCAGATAGCGCGCGGCGGGCAGGTTGTTCGTGACCAGGGTGAGGGGGCGGTCGGTCGGCATCAGCTGAGCGCAGACGAAGGTGAGGGAACCGGAGTCCAAGATCACCACCCCGTCCTCGGGAAGCTCGGCGACCACCCGCCGGGCGATGGTCAGCTTGTCCTCGAACTGCTCGGCATGGCGCGCCGCCAGCGCCTGTTCGAACGGTGTCGTGGACAGCAGCTCCGCCCCACCCCGGACCCGTCGCAACACCCCTCGCCGCTCGAGAACGTCCAGGTCCTTGCGCACCGTCTCGGCCGTGACCCCCAACCGCTCGCTGATCTGCGTGACCCCGGCCCGGTGCTCGGGCCGACCGACGAGGTACTCGGCGATGGCCTGCTGGCGCTCCGGCGGGTACACGGGGGTATCCAACCACGACCGACCGGACGAAGACAACAAGCAAAACCACACTGTTTGCCTGCCAATCGGGCAGAAATATAGGCCAAACCCCTGGACTTCGGGCACTGCTCGGTACTACTTTGCTCGAAACAACCCACTCGGGATGGCCCTGCCTCGGCTCGGCTCTCGACTCGGAAGGCGGTTCATGACCACCACCAAGCAACGACGCCTGGCGGGCGCCGGGCTGGCGCTGAGCTTCTCGCTCGCGGTGTCCGGCTGTGCCGGGTTCGGCAACCTGGGCGACGAACCCGGGGTGACCACCGTGA
>DATDAP010000432.1:0-8607 GCA_036525335.1 Microlunatus sp.
GGCCCCAGCCGAGCAGCTCGACCTGCCCGGTCACGATCCGGTCCACCACCCGGGCCGACACCATGGTCAGCTCACTGGTGCGGCGGGCGATATCGCGGGCCTTCCACGCCCACACCTGCCCGGCCTTGACCCGCTCCCACAACAGGGGCCAAACGGTGCCGGATCGCCAGCGCGTCCCCGATCAGCAGCCGGGCCGCGACCACACTCGACTGCTGCGCCAACGCCAACGACGACGGACAGGTCTCGGCCACCAACGGGGTCCCCAGCGGTCCCATCCGCACGAACCGCTCCACCAACACCGACGTCGACCTGCACGCAGCATCGGGGTCGTCGGTCTCGCCGTGGCAGTCCGCCCACGCGACGGCCAGCAGCAGCTTCCGGCACCCCGCCCACCGCTCGAACGCATGGTTGTCCGCCGCCAGGCTGAGCAGTCCACCTGGATCCCCGAGCGACTCATCCAACCACCGATCGAACATACCGACGATTATAGCACCCGGCGCCCGGGCTCGTCGAGAGCCGAACCGAGGAGATCCTTTGTCTGGTGGGGATTTCGGGGTTTCTCGCTTCGCCCGGCAACGCCCGGTGATCAGGGACGTCGGGCGTCAGCAGCGGACGGCAGGGGGAGGATCAGCGCTGGTTCGGCGCCCCGGCGAGCTGGCCGGTGACGACCTCACGCCCGGCAAGGAACAGCGCGATGGCTTGGATCGGACCCTGCACCTCGGCTCCTTCCCCGACGGCCCACTCGACGTCGGTGGCCACGAACCGGCGCCCACGATGGCGCTTCGCTGCGTACCATGGCCAGCCCAGGTGCCAGATCCGGTCGGCCACGGCGGCGGCCGCAGTGGGAGTCAGCGGCAGGTCCCGGTGCAGCGGGATCGCGATGTCCTGACTGTGGACGCAGATGTCGATCAACGTCTCCCGGGGTGTGACCCCGAGGTTGTGCCGGCGCGAGCCGACCGTCCCCCGGATCGCGGCGACGATGTTCGGCGTCTCCATCGCCGAGCGACGCCGGGCGGCGTTCTCGATCATCGCGTTCATGTCGAACCGCAGAGCCGATCGCGGGTCCGCGCGCATCATGCCCAAGACGTCGCGGAGACCCGCCTGCTGAAGGGTCAAGTGCGCTGCCACATCGCGGACCCTCCAGTTCGCACACAGTGACGCGACCTCCCAGTCGGCCTCGTCCAGATCGGCCAGCAGGTCGCACAAGCGGATCCGCTGCGCGTCGATCTCGGCCCAGACCTCATCGATGTCCATCTCCGACCTCCTGCTCAGATCCCTGCTAGGGCTGGTTTCTCGGGAAGCAGCACTGCCAGCAGCTCCGTCATGTAGGGCCGTGGCGTGAAGGACTCGGCCGGCAGCGCGAGCTCGTGCAGCACCAGGCCGGTCCAGTAGTTCATGATCAGGTTCCCGTCCCGCCCGATGTCAGTCGATCCGAGTCGGGCCAGACACGCCATGAACCAGCCACTCAGCTCGGCTCCCGTGGCGCGAAGCTGCCGGCGCAGACTCGACCGGCAGCCGGCCTCCACCAGCAGGGCGTACCGGGCCAGCACAAGGGTGCGGTGGGCGGTGGTGGCGGCCACCGCGAAGTCGGCCAGCACGACCGCCAGCTCGTTCGCGGTATCCAGCGGTCGATCGGCCAGCTCGTTCCAGCTACGGGTCTCGCGATCGGCGATCCGGATCACGACCGCGTCGAGCAGCGCCTCACGGGTCCGGAAGTAGTTCGATGACGAACCCGACGGCACACCGGCCGCCGCGTCGGTCGACCGGTGGGTGAGCGCCCGGACGCCCTGCTCCCCGAGGACGCTGATGGCCCCGTCGAGCAGGGCGGTTCGGCGATCGATCACGCCTCGGACACTACACCTGTAGTGAGTTCACGACAAGCGTAGTTCTACTCCTCCGTCGAGTCCCGCGCCCCCGCCCACAGGTCCACCCCGGACTCGACCGCGTACGCGTCGATGGCGGCCAGCTCGTCGTCGGAGAAGTCGAGCTTCGCCGCTGCAGCGACGTTGTCCTCGAGCTGCCGCACGCTGCTGGCGCCGATCAGGGTCGAGGTCATGGTGGATCTTCGGAGCACCCAGGCCAGGGCCAGCTGGGCCAGCGTCTGGCCCCGGCCCTGAGCGATCTCGTTCAGCGCCCTGATCCGGGCGAGGCTGTCGTCGTTGATCATCTGCGTGGACAGCGACTTCCCGGCGGCCGCGCGCGAGTCTGCCGGGATCCCGTCGAGATAACGGTTGGTGAGCAGCCCCTGGGCCAGGGCGGTGAAGGCGATGCAGCCGATCCCCTCAGCATCGAGCACGTCGAGCAGATCCGTCTCGATCCAGCGGTTGAACATCGAGTACGAGGGTTGGTGGATCACCAGCGGTGTGCCGAGGTCGGCCAAGATGGCCGCCGCCCTGGCCGTGTGCTCGCCGGAGTAGGACGAGACGCCGACATAGAGCGCCTTACCGGCTCGGACGATGGAGTCCAGGGCCCCCATCGTCTCCTCCAGCGGCGTGTCGGGATCCGGGCGGTGGTGGTAGAAGATGTCGACGTAGTCCACTCCCAGGCGCCGGAGCGACTGATCGAGGCTGGCGGTCAGGTACTTCCGCGATCCCAGGTCGCCGTACGGTCCCGGCCACATGTCCCAGCCGGCTTTGGTGGAGATCACCAGCTGGTCGCGATAGCCGGAGAAGTCCTCCGCCAGGATCCGGCCGACGTTGCTCTCCGCGGAACCGTACGGCGGACCGTAGTTGTTGGCCAGGTCGAAGTGGTTGACGCCCAGGTCGAAGGCCCGGCGCATGATCGCTCGCTGCGTCTCGATCGGCTTGTCGTCGCCGAAGTTGTGCCAGAACCCGAGGGACACGGCAGGGAGCAGGAGCCCGCTGCGTCCGCAGCGGCGGTAGGGCTGGACGTCGTAACGGTCGTCGGCGGCTTGGTAGGACATTCCGCGACACTATCGAGCCTGACTAGAGGGTGCGTCTCCCGCCGCCCCCAGACCTGCTGACGCACTCCTTGCTGCTGTCACGCACGTGATGCACCGCGTGCGTGATCGCATGGAGGCGTGCGTCAGCGGGTCCGCGGGTTACTCAGCGAGCACGCGGACGTCCCACGGGCCGAGGTCGGCGCGGTCCACGACGGTGGCTTCGTCACTCAGCAGGTCGGTCAACGGCTGCGGCAGGACGATCTCCGCCGGTTCCCAGCTCCAGTTGTGAACAACGTGGACCCGCCGTCCGTCCCGATTGGTGGCCGAGTGCACGGTGACCGAGTCGGGCAGTCCGGCCCAGCGCGCGTCGGGGGCGAGCCAGCGGGTCAGATCGGCACCGAAGACGGCATCGGGCACCGTGCCGACCGTCGTGATCCGTCCCTGCCCGTGGATCTTGCTGACCACGGCCGGGAACTGCCCGAAGTGCGGGTGCTGATAGCCGACCAGCGCCTCACCGCCGTCCGCCATCAGCCCGTCCACCCAGTGCGTCGCGGCGGCGCCCTCGGACAGGGCGAACCCCTCGGAGTGCGCCACCAGGGACAGCGGCTCGTTCAGGTTGGAGAACTCCTGATAGCGGACTCCCCCGGCGTCGGCCAGCCGGGCCGGTTTGACCTCGGTCCGGGCCCGACCTTCCTCATCGCCGTACGCGGTCCGCGGACCGATCACCAGGTGCCCCCCGGCCGCCGCGTACGCCCGCAGCCAGTCGAGCAGGGCGTTGTCGGCGACCAGCAACCCCGGCACTATCAGTACCGGCAGCTCGGCCACCAGGGCGGCGGGGTCGATCAGCGCGGCGCCGTCGGCGTCGACCACGTGCTCGTCGTGCAGCAGCCGGGCCGGCACCCCGGCCGCGAACGTGCCGCGGTAGAAGGCCTCGAAGATCGTGTGGTACGACCGCCGGTCCATGTTCGAGACGTCGGACGGACCGGCCGCGGTGGGCGACGGGAAGCTGGACTGGAACGCCAGCCCCCACTTGGCGCGGGCGGAGTAGAGCAGACCGATCCGGGCGTCCGGCCGCAATCCGACGACCGCCGACCCGGCGACCTGGAAGTCCCGACCGAGACGGGCCAGCTCGCCGTACACCCGGCCGGGCTGTTGATCATGGGGCAGGATGCCGATCCAGTACGTCTCGGTGCCGAAGTGGTTGGTGTGCCAGTGCCAGTACTCGATCATCTCCGCACCCCGGGCGACGAACGCCCAGGCCGCCTGGCGCCATTGACCGTCGTACGCGGGAAAGTTCACCGACGGTCCGCCGATGGCGCCGGCGTTGGTCTCGGTGATCAGGAAGGGCGCCTGCTTGGAGGCGTACATGCGGTCCGCGGACGCGAACAGACTCCAGGCGCCCGAGGTCGTCCAGCCCTGCGGAGCAGTGGCCCGGTCCGGCACCGCCAACGCATCCTGCATCGCGTAGTACGGGTTGCCCGCGGTCACGTCCAACGCCGTGGTCAGGTTGGCGTCATCCACCGTTGGTCGCTCGTAGGCGATGCAGGTGGTGACGAACTGGTCCGGTCGGGCGTACTCCCGAACGATGCCGGCCTGCCACGCGATGAACTCGGTGGTCAGCTTGGCCTGGAACCTGCGCCAGGCCAGGTCGTACTGCGGTTGGTAGTTGCCGTCCGGTGTCCAGAGGTCGGCCCAGGTGCTGAGCCTGTGAGACCAGTAGACGAGTCCCCACGTCTCGTTCAGGGTCTCCACGTCGCCGTACGTGTGCCGGAGCTCATCGACGAAGCGCTGGAAGACCCCGTGGTTGTGGAACACCAGCATGCCGGGCTCGTTGTCGACCTGGTAGCCGATCACCGCGGGGTGATCGGCGTACCGGGCGATGATCTTGCGGATGATCCGCTCGGCGTAGAAGCGGAACGCGGGGTGCGTGTAGTCGATCTCCTGCCGCCCGCCCCACGGCATCCGCGTGCCGGTGGAGGTCTCGGCGGCGATCTCGGGATAGCGGCGGGACAACCACGGCGGCGCCGCGTACGTGGGGGTGCCCAGGATCGCCTTGATGCCGCGCTCGTGCGCCCCGTCCAGGACCGGCTGCAACCAGTCCAGGTCGAAGCGACCGTCTTCGGGCTCCCAGGTGGTCCAGACGGACTCACCCACCCGGATCAGGGAGAAGCCGGCGTCGACCATCAGATCCAGGTCGGTCTTCAGTCGCGGACTGGGTTGGTACTCGTGGTAGTACGCGGCGCCGAACAGCACCTGGTTGCGCGGGGTGTCCATGAAGATCCTTTCGGGTCAGGCCTTGACGCCACCGGCCGCGAGACCGGACTGCCAGTAGCGCTGCACGAACAGGAACGCGATGACCATGGGGAGGATCGACAGCAGAGAGCCGGTGATCACCGTGGAGAACAGTGCTTGCGAGCCGGAGCCGCCGGTCGCGGTCGACGCCCACTGCGCCAGGCCGACGGGAAGCGGAAACTTCTCCGGGGAGTTGAGCATGATCAGCGGAAGGAAGTAGTTGTTCCAGCTCGCGACCAGCGCGAACAGCAGCACGGTGACCGAGCCGGGCAGCAGCAGTCGGAAGGCGATGGTGAAGAAGATCCGGATCTCACCGACTCCGTCCACCCGGCCCGCCTCGATCAGGGCGGTGTCGACGGCATCGGCGGCGTAGACCCGCATCAGGAACACCCCGAACGGGGTGGCCAGCGCGGGCAGGATGACCGCCAGATAGGTGTCGGTCAGATTGGCACGAGCAAACAACAGGTAGGTCGGGACGGTCAGCGCGGCGACCGGGACCATGACCGCGCCGAGGATGATGGCGAACAGCGCTGTCCCGCCGGGGAACCGGTACTTGGCGAAGGCGTAGCCGGCCATGGTGGCAAGGAAAGCCGCGCCGACCGCGCTGACCACGGCGTAGATCACGGAGTTGAGTGCCCAGCGGACGAAGACCCCGTCATCGAAGGTGAGGACGGTCTGGATGTTCTCGAGCAGGTTGAAGTCGGCGAACCACAGGCCGAAGGAGCTGAACAGGTCGGCGTTGGACTTGGTCGAGGCCACCACGAGCCAGTAGAGCGGCAGCAGGAAGTAGCCGACGCAGCACAGCACGAACACCGTGAGCAGCCAGCTGGTGGGCTTGCGGGCCGGCGGGCGGGCGGCTGACTCGATGGCTGCGTGGGTGGTCGAGTCGAGGGCGCGGGTGATTTCGGTCATGAGTTGCGCTCCTTGCGTTGGGCGCTGAGCTGGACGATGTAGGAAACGACGATGATCACGATGCCGAGCAGGAACGCCAAAGCCGCGGCATAGTTGGCGTCCTGGTTGACGAAGGCCACGTTGTAGGCATAGAGGTTCGGCGTCCAGGCGGTGCCGATGACGTTCGGGGCCAGCGGGAACATCAGCTTCGGTTCGGTGAACAGCTGGAAGGTGCCGATCACCGAGAAGATGACCGTCAACAGCAGCGCCGGTCGGATCGCGGGGATCTTGATCGACCAGGCGATCCGCACCTCGGAGGCACCGTCAACCCGGGCTGCCTCGTACAGCTCGCCCGGAATCGATCGCAAGGAGGCGTAGATCAGGATCATGTTGTAGCCGATGAACGCCCAGTTCACGATGTTCATGATCGAGAACAGCATGCCGGTCGAGGTGAAGAACGGCGGTGGGCCGAACCCGAGAGCCTGGGTGATCTGCGCGAACGGGCCGAAGTCGGGCCCGTACAGGTAGCCCCACATCAAGGTGGCCACGACGCCGGGAACGGCGTAGGGGATGAAGATGGCCAACCGGCTGAACTTCGCCAGCTTCATCATCCCGCTGTCCAGGGCCAGCGCGAAGAACAAGGACATGGCGAGCATGAACGGCACCTGGAGGACCAGGAAGACGCCCATCCGGGCGACGCCACTCAGGAAGAGCGGATCGGTCAGGGCCCGGGCGTAGTTGGCGAAGCCGGTGAAGCTGGTGCCACCGATGAGCTGCTTCTTGAAGAAGGAGAGATAGCCGGAGTAGACCAACGGGACGATGATCGTGATGACGAAGATGATGAAGAACGGCAGCACCAGAAGATAGGCCGCGGCGTACTGGCGTCGTTTGGCCTCGGTGAGGCGGGGTCGACGACGGAGTGCGGCGTCGGTCGCTTGGACGTTCTCGACGGCGGTGGACATGGGGGAGCCTTCCAGGAGCTGGTCGGGTGGTGCCCGCCGCACGGGCGGCGGGCGTCTCGATGTCAGGAGACCGTGAAGCCCTGGTCTTTGGCATAGGCGACGGAGGCGTCCTGCCAGGCCTGGAGTCCGGCGACGGCGTCGGTCTTGTTGGCGAACGCCTTGCCGAGCGTCTCGGTGAAGTTCGTGTACACGTAGTCCATGAACGGCAGCCAGCCGAAGTCGGGGCTGACCGTGGCCGCGATCTGGGCGAACTTCTCATTCACCTTCTGGCCGCCGTAGAAGTCCGACTTCTGGTCGACGAAGGCCGGGTCGGTGAGGATCTCGTTCATTGCCGGGAACAGGTACTGCTTGGTGGCGAACTGGAGCGCGGATTCCTTGTTCGTGTTGATGAACAAGGCCAGCTGGGAGGCGGCGATCTGGTTCTTGCTCGCCTTCAGCACGGCATCGGTCGAGCCGCCCCAGTTGCTGGACACGACCTTGCTGGCATCCCACTGTGGAAGATCCGCTGCCCGCCACTTGCCGGAGGTCTTCGCGGCGGCTCCTGCCAGGAACACCGGCCCCCAGGCGGCGATCGGCAGCGTCGCCCACTTGCCGCTGTTCAGCCCCTGATACCAGGAGTCGTTGAAGTCGGCATCGTTGGAGGCGCCACCGCTGGTGACCAGGTCGCCCCAGAACTTGACGACCTTCTTCGCCTCGTCGCCGGCCAGGTCGATCGTGACCGTCTGCTTGCCGTCGAACGCGAACGGGCGGACGCCCGCTTGCCACAGATACGCCACGATCTGACCGGGTTGGTTCGGAGCCACGTTCACCAGATAGCTCTTCGGGTTCTTCGAGCGGTACGACGCGGCCGCGGCAGCGAAGTCGTCGTAGGTCTTGGGCGCCTCGATGCCCGCCGCACCGAGCAGATCGTCGCGATACAACAGCCCCATCGGGCCGGTGTCCTGCGGGATGCCCCACAGTCCGCCGTTCGTGTTGACCTGGGACCAGATCCAGTCGGCGTAGCTGCCCTTCAGCGCCGTCGGCGCGTAGGGGGTGAGATCGAGCAGGCTGCCGTCGCCGAGGGTGAACGAGTTGATGAACTGGAACTCGACCTGCGCCACGTCTGGCGCGCCCTGTCCGGACTGGATCGCGGTCCGCAGCTTCTGGTAGTGCGGGGCACCCTGCCCGACGTTCACCACGTCGACCTTCATCTTCGGGTACTTCGTGGTGAAGAGCTTGACCTCGTTGGCGATGTCGGGGACCCAGGTCCAGAACGTCAGGGTGGTATCGGTGTCCATGGCCTTGTCGATGTCGGCCTGCGGGATCTGTGACGTCGAGGCCTCCGGCGTGCCGCCGGAGCCGGTGTCGCCTCCGCTGCAGGCTGCCAGCAGCCAGGCGCTGGTGGCGGCTCCGGCCGTACCGATGAGGAACTTGCGTCGATCGAACTGATAAGACATCTCTGTCCTTTCCAGGTGAGGAATAGATGGGTGGTGACAGTGGTGGGCTTGGTTGCTGAATCTGGACGGGTGGTCAGGGATCGGTCGCCGGCATCGACCGACGGGCGACGGGTGGTCCGGTCGA
>DATDAP010000433.1:0-3528 GCA_036525335.1 Microlunatus sp.
CGAGCAGGAAGGTCAGTGAGTCCGCGGGGCTGGCCTGGCCGTCGAGGAAGCCCCGCGGAACGAGGTAGGCGGCCATCAGCCCCATGCCGATGAGGTAGGTGGCGGCGATCACGAACCCGGCGAGACCGCCGACGCGCTCCAGTCCGTCGGTGTCCGGGGCCACGGCCCGGGGGATCGACCTGGATGTGGATGTGGATGTGGAGGTGGGAGTTGTCATGGTCATCACTGTGCGGCCGGTGGAGGTGGTCACGCATCGGCATCGAGGTCGGAGTCGCCCTGGCCGGGTGGCCAGGTCGGGAATGGCTATCCGGCCGATGACCTGACCGGCCGGGGTGCCTAGGCTGCCCCCGTGATGTCGGGTGTGGTGCGCGCGGTGTGGGCCGAGCCCCGCGTGCCGGCGCCGCCGGCACGTCCCTGGTGGGATGTTGCGGTGGTGGCGGCCCTGCTGCCGACGGCATTCATCGAGGGCATCGTCCGTGACGATGTGGTGTGGCCCCTGTACTCCATCGGGTGGGCGATGGTGTGTGTGGTCGCCGTGCTGTGGCGGGCCCGGTATCCGCTGGGGATGCTGCTGATCGTGTTTGCCGCGCAGACGCTGGCCGGGCTGGGACCGGCCGCGGCCGGGCTGGACGACGGGACCCTCTATGTGACGGCGGTGGTGCTGCTGTTTCCCTACTCGCTGGCGCGCTGGGACAGTGGCCGCCACGTCACGGTCGGGGTGGTGGTGCTGTTGGCCTTCCACCTCGGCCGGGAAATGCTCAACCGTTCCCCCGTGACGGAAGTCCTGGCCGGCACGGGCTTCCTGCTCTTCCCGGTCGTGTTGGGGGCGGCGGTCCGGTTCGGGGTCAGTGCCCGTCAGCGGGAGGCGGAGCAGGTCAGGATGCGGGAGCGTGAGCGGTTGGCCCGTGAGCTGCATGACACGGTGGCCCACCACGTCTCCGGCATCCTCGTCCAGGCGCAGGCCGGGCAGGCTGTCGCGGGCGCCGACCCGCAGCGGGCGCTGGGGGTGCTGGGAGTGATCGAGAAGGAGGCGGCACGGGTGCTGACCGAGATGCGCGCCCTGGTCGGTGTCCTCCGAGACGGCACCGACGCCGAACGCAGCCCGATCCACGGTGTCGCGGACCTGTCGACGCTGGTCGCTGATGCGGCCGATGGCCTGCGGGTGGAGCTGGCCCTGTCCGGTGATGTCGAGAATGTTGGGGCAGCTGTCGACGCCGCCGTGTACCGGGTGGTGCAGGAGTCGGTCACGAACACCCGCCGTCACGCTCACGGCGCCACCCGCCTCACCGTCGGGGTCCGCGCCGGTGGCGACGTGGTGCACATCGATGTGGTCGACGACGGGGCCGGCGGCCGCGGGCAGCACCGATCCAGCGTCCGTGGCGGAACAGGCCACGGCATCCCGGGCATGCGCGAACGTGTCGAACTGCTCGGCGGCCAACTGGAGGCCGGACCAGGTCCCGACGGTGGCTGGGCCGTGGCGGCCACGATCCCGCGGGTCGTGACCAGCCGGTGAACACCGAGCACGAGCGCAGCGATCACGAGCGCACCGTCGTCAGTGTGCTCGTCGCCGACGACCACGACCTGGTGCGGATCGGGCTGGTGATGATTCTTGATGCTCAGCCGACGATCCGGGTGATCGGTGAGGCCCGCAACGGCCACGACGCGGTCGCGCTCGCGCGTCGTCTGCGGCCGGACGTCTGCCTGCTCGACATCCGGATGCCCGGCCTGGACGGCATCGAGGCCACCCGACAGCTCGCCGGACCCCAGGTCAGCGACCCACTCGCCGTCGTCATCATCACCACCTTCGACGTCGACGAGTATGTGCACGCAGCCCTGCGGGCAGGGGCGCGCGGGTTCCTGCTCAAAGACGCCGGCCCCGAGCTGCTGGTCCAAGCAGTGCACGCCGCCGCCCGCGGTGACGCCCTGATCGCGCCGAGCGTCACCGCCCGGCTGCTCCGCACCTTCGCCAGCGCCGCCGCGCCCCCACCCCCACCGCTGCAGCCGCTCACCGCCCGCGAAGAGGACGTCCTGCGCACCGTCGCCTCCGGCCTGACCAACGCCGAAATCGCAGACCGGATGCACCTGTCCCTGAGCACCGTTAAAGCGCACATCGCGAGCCTGCTTATCAAGCTCGGCGTGCGGAACAGAGTCGAGATCGCCGCCTGGGCCTACCAGACCGACCGAATGTCCACGCGAGACTGACCAGCAAGAAGCCACGTGGTCGGAGTCGCGCGACCTGGATCACGACCGGCGTCGGGCAGCGGCTCCGCCAGCACACAACTTCACGCCAGATCGCTACTCGAAACCGGGGGTGTCAAACCCCGCTACACACTCGAATCGTGAAGCCGACAAACTTGTGCTCGATTGATCATGGCTAGGTGAATCCTCTCCGTTTGAGATGTCTCTTCGTGGGCTTGACGGCGCCACCGGTTGCGTTGATCCTGAAGTACATCCAGCTTGGGGTGAGCAAAAATACTTGCCCGGGCCTTGAATGTGAGGATCCGACACCGCTGTCGTGTCGACACTAAATGCGATGGTGCAGACGTTCTCAGCGCTGACCAGAATTCTGTTTGCTGTTTGTTGCCGGTGTTCGCTTTGGTTGCGCGGTCGCTGGCGGGGTTCTCGCGGATCGCAGCTCAGCTCAGGCGGGCCTAGCTGGGTTTGGCCGGTTGCGCCAACCCGGATCGCTCCCGACCCAGGTGTGACGGGTTAGGGGCTGGTGGGCGTTGAACGGATGTCTGCAGGAATGGCAGTTCCATACGAGAGGGAGCCCAGCGATGACGAGTGTGACTTTGCCTCGACCAGGGATGGGGGCCGTGCCGCATGCTGGTGGTGTGTCGTTCCGCGCGTGGGCGCCGAACGCGGCCGGCGTTGCGGTGGCGGGCGACTTCAACGCGTGGTCGGCGGCTGCCACGCCGATGCTCAGCGAGGGCAATGGCTATTGGGCGGTCGACGTGACGGGAGCGCTTCCCGGCCAGCAGTACAAGTTCGTGATCGATGGGGAGTGGTGGCGTAACGACCCCTACGCCCGCGAGCTCACCAACTCTGCCGGCAACTCGGTGGTCTACCGTGACGACTTCGACTGGGGCACTACCGAGTTCCACATGCCACCGTGGGATGAGATCGTCATCTACGAGCTGCATGTGGGCACGTTCAACGACACGGTTGGTGGGGCGCCCGGTGGGTTTGCAAGCGTCACCGAGCGTCTCGACTACCTCCGTGACCTGGGAATCAACGCGATCGAGCTGCTCCCGTCGGCGGAATTCGCCGCCGACTTCTCCTGGGGCTACAACCCTTCGCACATCTTCGCGATCGAGAGGGTCTACGGCGGGCCCGACAAGCTCAAGCAGCTGATCCGCGCAGCGCACGAACGGGGAATCGCTGTCTTCGCGGATGTGGCCTACAACCATCTCGGTCCCAGTGACCTTGATCTGTGGCAGTTCGATGGATGGAGTGAGAACGGCAAGGGCGGCATCTACTTCTACAACGATCGGCGTTCTCAGACTCCCTGGGGCGACACGCGGCCCG
>DATDAP010000434.1:0-6373 GCA_036525335.1 Microlunatus sp.
CGGCGGGGCCGCGCCCTCCGGCTTGCCGCCGGGCACCGCCTTCAGCAGCCGCTCGGCGGACTCCGGGATCGGCGCCACCGACTCGGCCTGGTTCGCCTCCCGCTGCGCCCCCAGGATCTGCGGCAGCAGCACGTTCAGCAGACTCGCGGTGACATCCTCCGGCAGCTGCCCCTTCTGGGTCAGCAGCATGAACGCCAGCTCCTCCTCGGACGGCGCGTCGGTCTCCGGGAAACCGTGCTCCCGGCGCCACGCATCCGGGCCCAGCAGGTACCGGTCGTAGCCGCTGCTGGCGTCGTCGGCGGCGTTGGGCTTGGTGACGATGTCGCTCGGGTCGTACCAGCAGACGACCTTGGCCAGGTCGTCCTCGGTGTAGCCCATCGCCCGCAGCAGCGGCCGCAGGAACACCGTGGTCAGCGCGTCGGCGAGCATCAGCGCCAGCGGTTCGATGCTGGCCTTGTAGAGGTTTTCGTCGATCACCAGGGCGTTCGCGAACTTGACGTCCTTGAGGCCGCTGACGATCTCCTTGGGGATGTCCAGGCCCTGCAGGATCCGTTCCAGGGTCCGCTCGGTCCGGTCGACCAGCCACTGGTCGGACCCGCGCTCGAACGTCTTGTGCACGATCTGGTTGCCCAGCTCGCCCGGGCCGGTGGCCAGCATCGGCACCACCGCGGACGCGGACCCCTCGTCGGCCACCGGGGTGACCATCGAGTCCATCAGCTCGGCCAGGAACGACCCGCCGGGGTCGGTGACCCCCGGCTCGGGTTGGCCCAGGTCGTCCAGCGGCTCGTCCGGGGGGTCCGCCGTCACGGTGGCCGACGACGCCGTGATCCCGTCAGGGATAAACAGCAGGCCCGCGTTCAGGCGAGAGCGCGTGGCCGACCGGACGAGTCGCTGGAGCATCAGTAGTTCTTCGATCGGATCGGCCACCGCCAGCATCGACGAGTCCGGCTGGGCCGAGTAGCGCGGGTGTTGCTTCCACACCCGGGCGATGTAGGTGTCCGGCGGCAGGTTGACCTGGGCGGCCTGCCCGCGCATCGGGGTGAGGATGGCGCCGCCGACCCGGACCTGCACCTCGTCGGTCGAGCGGAACGACCACTTCTTGTCGGGCTGCTCACCCGGCTTGGGCGCGACCCCGGTCGGCAGCTGGCACAGCAGGACCTCGCCGGCGATCAGCGTATTGAGGGTGAAACCGCGCACCATGCCTGGCATGTCGTCCAGCTCGGTGAACACCGCCTCGGCGTCCGTGGCCAGCTTCGGGCTGACCAGCGACCCGCCCTCGGCCTCCGGGTCGGTGGCCCGGCCGGTCTCCACCGGCGGCTCGTTGGGGCCGACCACGATCGCCGGGAACAGCCGGATCCGGCTCATCACACTGGCGACGAACCCGAACCCGTAGTGCACCTCGCCGACCTGCTCGTAGCCGTTCCAGGCTTCGGTCTGCCACTCGGAATAGGGCCGGTCGTAGACCGTCTGGTCGAGCTTGATCCGCTCGGCGGACGCGGTGATCGGCCGCGGCGCCCCGTAGTTGGCCGGCCGGGCCCGCTGCACCTGACTGCGCGGGACCGCCTCGAGCACGGGTCGGGGCGGGGACGGGCGGTTGACACGACGAACCGGCGACCGCGTGAACAACCCCATGAGTCACGGATCGTAGACCCACGGGTGCGCGCAGGCCCCGGATCAGCGGATACGGGTGAACCTTCCGGTCTTCGCCGGCCGGTTCGACGGCAGCCCGTAGGTGCTGTCGACGCCGTCCCGCCGACCCTGGCTGGACAGCTGCACATCCGGCCACGGATTGAGTCCGCGAACCGACTTGCCGCCGCAATTGCACCCGCCGCCGCGGGCGAACTGGAAACCGCCGGCGTTGCCGCCCAGGTGGCTGATGCCGATGGTCTGCGCGGGCGTCATCGCCAGGTCCAGCCGGCCGACCTGGTTGCTGCTCAGCTGCCAGAGCAGGGTCAGGCACCGCTCGGTGCACACCGCCCGCAGCTTCACCCCGCGCGGCACGCCCTCGGGGATCGGGTTGATCGCCGCCGGGTACAGGTCCGCGTAGATCGGCACGACCTCGCCGGGGGAGTAGATCGACTGCGCCGCGCTCACTCGTCCGCCTCCAGCAGGTCCAGCAGGATGCCCGCATCCGATGCCGCCAGGATGGACGTCAGTATGCGCCCGGGACGGGTGGCCTCGAGGGCAATCACCGCGGCCGCGGCCCAGATCGACACGCACCGCTTGCACTGAATCAGGGTGGCGACGCGCTCCCGCGGGGTGAACATGTCGGCGTCCTTGGCCCACTCGTCGACGGCCAGCCGGGCCGGCCGCATGATCTCGTCCTCGACGACCAGCCGGGTCAACCGGTGCACCGCCAGGCCGACCCGCACCGCTCGCACTACCGGGATCGCCATGCCCCGCACCGTACGCACAGCCACCCGGTCCAGCCGCGTTCCCACCAGTGCTTGCAATCGGTCACGGCGCCCACTGCCGGTCCAGGTCGCGGATCAGCTGCTCACGTTCCAGGTGCGGGGTCACCCGCGGCCGCGGGGTCTGGTACCGCAGATCGACGCAGCCCACCCCGGGCAGCGCCCGACAGGCCGGGCAGATCAGTGCGACGGCCCGGTTGAAGTGGACCGGGGCGCCCTGGCCCGTGTCGATGACGATGAACCGGGAGATGGCAGCGACGATGGGGATGTCTCCTCCTTGCCGGTGAGCACGGACAGGCCGACGCCGGTCAGGCCGAATGCGGCGCTGATCGAGGCCCACCACCAGTCGTCCAGGATCGCCCCCACGATGGCGGCGCCGATCGACGCGACCAGGCAGACCACCGCCAGCAGCGGGACCCAGCGCACGTTCGACACAACCCGAAAGTGTAGTCCCATGTCAACCAACTAAGTGGTAGCGTCGGCCGCGGGTCATTAGGGGAGGGGATCCCCGAACGACCCGCCCCCCACTCCGTCCCGTACGCCATCCCCCCGGCACCCCGGGACGGGTGGGGGAACCACCCCGGTGAGTTTCACGATCGGATCACGGGCCAGGGCCTGCCCGCCGACGCAGACACCCCGGGGTGGGCTCAGGGCCGCCAGGGCGGGGTTTTGCTCGGCACGTAGGTGATCCCCTTGGCCGCCGCCTCCGCGATGTGCCTGGCCTCGGTCTGCGCCTTGGTCTCCAGCGACTGCTTGGCCTGCTCGAGCGCCATCTCGTGGGCCAGCTTCGGGTTCGCCACCCAGACCGCCTGCTTGGCCGCCATGATGTCGTCGTACCGCTTCTGCAGCTCGGCCCGGTAGGCCATCTCGTCGTGCGGCGCGTCGCCCTTCTGCTTGTGGATCCAGAACGCCGGCAGGTAGCTCGGCTCGTCGGGGTTCAGCTGAGACTTGTTGCTGAAGGTGAGCGTGCACCGGCAGTTCGCGAGTTCGGACAGCGGCGCGCCCAGACTCGCGTCGCCCGGGAAGTTCATCTCGTGCCCGAAGATCGACCGGAACGGCTGGGTGATCGGCACCGAATGGAACTCGTACTTGCCACTGCCCAGGAACTGATGACTGGCCCGGACGTGGCTGTCGTTGATGTCCACCCAGGTCTTCCACACGCTGCCCTTGCCCTTGGCCCGGGCCAGCTCCACCTCCTGCTCGAGCTGCGCCGAGTTGCGGCCGGCGTTGGCGACCAGCTCGGCGAGCAGCACCGGCGGCTCGGTGTTGTCCGGCAATGTGGGTTTCGGTTTGGGTGCGCGGTAGTCCTGCGGCCGCTGGCCGGGCGGCTTGGTGCCGACCTGGAAGTCCAGGTCCTCCTCGGCCAGGCCGGCCGGCACCGCCCCGGTCCGCTGGTAGTGCTGCAGCGCCGACACCAGGGTGCGCAGCTGGGTGTCGGTTGACACGGCGACCGCGTTGTCCGCGTAGGGCAGCAGGTCCTCCGCGTGCCGCGGACTGCTCCGGCCCATCTGCCGACCCACCGCCCGGCGGGCCACCGCGGCCATCGCCTCGCCGGCCAGCTCGGTCAACCGCAGCGCCTTCGTCCACGCCTGCCAGGTCCCGGTGATCCTCCCCTTGGCCGCCCGGTACGCCAGGTAGGCCGCCAGAACGGCCAGGATCGCCGGCACCAGCGAGTCGGTGTCCTCCTGTGCGGCGGCCAGTTCCGCCTCGACCACGGCCGCCTGGGACGGTGTGAGACGGGCCGGTGGCGGGTTGGCCGGGTCGTAGCCGGGCAGCGGCTCGCTCATCGCCGGAACCCCGCCGCCGTGGTCAGCGCGCCGGTCATCCGCGGCTGCTGACGGCGGTCCTTGCCGGCGATCCGGCCGATGTCCATCCGCTCCCTGGTCACCGTGTGCACCGTGGCCGACCCCGGCGTGCCGCTGACCAGGGCCATCGGGAACAGGCCGGCCGCGGCGCCGTGCACCATCCCGTCCATCCGGTCCGGCGAGTAGGAATCGCCGGTCACCCACGCGGTCATCTGGTCCTCCAGCTCCGGGAAGCTGCCCACCACATGCAGCCGTCCCTGCTCGGCCGCCGCGCCGATCGGCTCGGCCCGCACCGCCTTGGCCTTGCTCGCCCACGTCGCCCGGAACGCCGGCGGCGCCACGCCCAGCTTGGCCGCGGCCTGCGTCACGTTCTGTTTGACCAGGGCCATCCCCTGGTTGACCTCGGCCACGATCGTCGCGCCGTGCTCGTGCGCGGCCTTGACCACCCGCTCGCCCCACACCGCCGGGCTCATCCGGCCGGACAGATCGTCGACGATGTAGGCGTGCCGCTTGAGTACCGGGTGGGTCTGGGTGATGTAGATGACCACGATCCCGCACTCGTCGTGCGGCTTGGCCGCGACGCTCGGGTCCACCCCGATGACCTTCATCCACGGCACCCCGGACGGCAGCCGGTCGGCCCGGTAGGCGTCCAGCACCGCCTGGGTGGTCATCGCCCCCTCGACGTCGTCCAGCATCTCGCCGTCGAGTTCCTGCCGGCCCAGCGCGGTCCCCGCGTACAGGCCCAGCACCACGTCCAGGTAGGTCTGCGCCAGGTGCTTGTTGTCGGTGGTCTTCCCGCGGCGCACCTTGACCAGTGGGTTGACCGCGGCGTCGGCGATCAGCTTGCGCACCGACGGCACCCGCTTGGGGGTGGTGGTGACCAGCAGTTGCGGCCGGGTGCCCAGTCGGGTGGCGATCTGCGCCTGCCCCCAGGCGTCCAGGTTCCCCTGCCCCTTGACCTGTTTCCAGGCCGCCATCTCGTCGCACCAGCTCGCATGGAACTGCGGCCCGCGCAACTGGTCCGGCTCCTCGGCACTGGCCAGCAGACACATCGCGCCGTTGGGCAGGACGACCGATCGTCGTGAGGCGACGTAGCTGATCCGGTCCTGCTCGGACGGCGGGTACAGGTTGAGCAGACCGGAGTCGCCCTGCAGCATGACGTCCCGGACGTCGCCCGCGGTGCGGCCGACCAGGGCGATCCGCAGCGGCCCGTTCGCCCGGTGCAGCCGGTGCCAGTACCGGTCCAGGTCCCGGATCCACTCGCCGCCGGCCCGGGTCTTCCCACCGCCGCGGCCGGACAGCAGGGCCATCGTGGCGAAGTCCTCGCCGCCGTCCTCCGGCAGTACCGGGATGAACTGGCTCGGCCGGCGGGTCCACGTCCAGTCCCACGCCAGCTCGTGCACCGACAGCCCGGCGAGCACCTGCAGCCGCAGCTCGAGCGGCAGCATCGCCACCCGCTGCTCGACCGACAGGTCCGCCCCGTTCAACACGGCCTCATCGTCCCTGGTTGCGGCGCATCCGTGTCAACCGGTGGCCGGGCAGTTACGCTTCCCCGCAGGTTTCGATCATCAGCGGGGAGGTTCGCATGGGCGCAACCGCCATCTACACGCTGCCCTGGCCGGAACTGACCGACGTCGCCGACGGGCCCGCGTCGTTCCAGAGCCTGGCCCAGGCCACCGAAGCGGCGATCCGATCCGGCGCATGTTCCCTGGCCGGCACGACGACCAACACCACCACCCTGAACAACGACAGCGTGCAGGCCCAGTCGCGCGAGTTCGCGATGGGCCCGATCAACCTGCCGGCGGACGCCCAGACGGTGCTGATCAACATCAGCGTGTTCCTGGACGCCAGCCAGCCGGGGAGCTTCACCCAATGGGCCACCTGGGACGGGGCGGACCTGTACCGCCAGGTGTACTCGACCCACTCGGACGCCAGCACCCACGACCGGCTCTACAGCTTCGCCGCCGCGGTCAAGGACCAGGTGGCCGGCAACCACACCGCCTCGCTCGGGTTCAGCGCCTCGGCCGGCCAGGCCCACCTGTGGCCGAAGCATCTGAGCTACTCCGTCATGGCGCTCGGCTAGGGGAATCATGGGACAGACCGACGCCTACCTGCTGCCCTGGCCGGACCTGCCGGAACTGGCCGACGGGCCGGACG
>DATDAP010000435.1:0-2625 GCA_036525335.1 Microlunatus sp.
CACCGGGGCGATGCGGTGCATCCGGGCGGCGCTGCCGCACCTGCGGCAGCAGCCGAGCGCGGCGGTCGTGTCGATCAGCTCGGTCAACGGGCTGGCCGCCTTCGGGGAGGAGGCCTACTCCTCGGCCAAGGCCGGGCTGAGCCTGCTCACCCGCAACCTCGCGATCAAGCTGGGTCCGGCCGGCATCCGGGTCAACGCCGTGGCCCCGGGCACGGTGCGGACGCGGGTCTGGGAGGGCCAGGACGGTGGCGCCGACCGGCTGCGGCCGCTGTACCCACTCGGCCGGGTAGGGGAGCCGAGCGACATCGCCGCCGCCGTCGCGTTCCTGGCCTCCGACGACGCGTCCTGGATCACCGGGGTGACCCTCCCGGTTGACGGCGGCGTGCTGGCCGGCCCCGCCCAGCTGATGCCCCTGCTCGACTGACCCGACTTCGCGGGAGAAATATCCACCTCGGAGGCGGGTTCGTGCGGCCCTCCACCACTGCGCGGGCGATATATCCACCGCGGAGTTGGGTAGGGGCCTCGTGGGGTGGGTGTCCGACACGCCGCCCGGTGGAGCCGACGCGCCAGGATCGTTGACCCGACCGTCCGGCCGACGTAGGTTCTCGCGTTTGTGCGTACCTACCTCCAGCTCGCGGCCGCGGGCTTCCACCGGTACAGCACCTACCGGATGGCGATCGCCGCCGGAGTGGTCACCCAGTCGGTGTTCGGCATCATCCGGGTCAGTGTCATGTTCGCCGCCGTCGCGGCCGCCGGCGGAGAGCTAGCCGGTTACGACCGGCAGCAGGCGTCCACGTACGTGTGGCTCGGTCAGGCTTTGCTGGCCCCGATCGCCCTGTTCGGCTGGACCGAGCTGGCCGACCGGATCAAGACCGGCGACATCGCCGTCGACCTCGCCCGGCCGGTCGACGTGCAGCTGTCCTGGTGGGCCGCCGACCTCGGCCGGGCGGCCTTCCAGCTGCTGACCCGGGGGCTGGCCCCGCTGCTGATCGGCGCGCTCACCATCGGCTTCGCCCTGCCCGCGTCGTGGACGGCGTACCCGCTGGGTCTGGTCAGTGTCCTGCTGGCGGTCTCGCTCAGCTTCATCATCCGGTTCGGGGTGAACCTGATCGCTTTCTGGTCGCTGGACGTCCGCGGCTTCATCGGTCTCTACCTGGTGATCGTCGCTCCGTTCAGCGGTCTGTACGTGCCGGTGCACCTGTTCCCGGACTGGCTCCGGACGATCGCGTACGCGACCCCGTTCCCCTCCCTGCTGCAGTTCCCGATCGACGTGCTGAGCGGTCGGGTGCTCGGGGTCGACGCGCTGCTGGTGGTGGCCATGCAGGCCGGTTGGCTGGTGCTGCTGGTCGTCCTGACCCGGATGCTGATGGCGCGGGCCGCTCTCCGGTTGGTGGTGCAGGGTGGCTGATCTCATCCGCCCGATGCCCGGGATCAGCCGTCGTCAGTCGATCAGGGTGCTGCTCGGCTCCCGGATCCGCAGCCAGACCGCCTACCGGACGAGTTTCTGGCTGACGGTGGCGACCTCGGTCGGGGTCGGACTGATCGAGTTCATCGAGATCTACGTGATCTTGACCAACGTGCCGGTGTTCGGCGGCCTGAACTTCGCCCAGGCCGCGCTGGTGTTCGCCCTGGCCAACATGGGGTTCTCGTTCGCCGACATGGTGTTCGGGCAGTTCGACTCGATGCCGTCGCACCTGCGACTGGGCCGGCTCGAGGTGATGCTGGTCAGACCGCTGCCACTGATCGTCCAGCTCGTCACCGCCGACTTCCAGCTGCGCCGCCTCGGTCGCGTCGCGGTCGGGCTGGTGATCATGATCCTGGCGCTCGGCTACCTCGATCTGACCCCGACCCCGGCGGTCGTCTACCTGTTGATCATCACCCCGTTCGTCGGCGGCGCCATCTACGGAGCCCTGTTCGTGCTGGCCGGCGGTGTCCAGTTCTTCGTCATCGACGGGGCCGAGTTCACCGCCGCGTTCGTGTACGGCGGCTCGTACGCCGGTCAGCTTCCGGGCAGTGTGCTGCTCGAACCGGTCCGGATTCTGTTCACCTTCGTCATCCCGGCCACCGCCACGGCGTACCTGCCGGCCTTGATCATCCTGGGCCTGCCCGGCCCGGCGTTCCTGCCGGCTTGGCTCGGCTGGTTCGCGCCGTTGTTCGCTGTGTGGGCGTGGGTGCTGGCCCTGCTGGCCTGGCGAGCGGGTATTCGCAAGTTCACCGGAGCTGGGGGCTGACCATGACCGAGACACACATCGACGGCGACACCGACACCGAGCCGATCGTGCAGTTCGCCGATCTGCGACGGTCGTTCGTCGTCCGGCAGAAGGCGGGCCGGGTCCGCCGGACCAAGAAGATCGTGCACGCGGTGGACGGCGTCAGCGTCCGGATCGGCGCGGGCGAGGCCTGCGGCTACATCGGGGCCAACGGCGCCGGCAAGTCGACCACCATCAAGATGATCACCGGCATCCTGGTGCCGACCTCCGGCACCGTACGCACCTGCGGCCTCGACCCCGTACCGCAGCGTCGGGTGCTGGCCCGGGAGATCGGGGTGGTGTTCGGTCAACGCAGCCAGCTCTGGTGGGATCTGCCGCTGCGGGACTCGTTCAAGATCCTGGCCGCCATCCACCG
>DATDAP010000436.1:0-6405 GCA_036525335.1 Microlunatus sp.
GCCTCACGGCGGGTGACGTGGCCTGGGAGGGCGGTCCGGGTGGGATCGTGGCGATCCCACCGGCTCGCCACGCTCTGGCGGCGCTCGAGGACGCCGCGGTCCTGCTCACCGTGTCCGTCGGGCAGTGACCGACCTGGAACGGCTTCGTCGGTGGGAGGACGCCGGCGGGACGTGGCGGGTGACTGCTCGCCGGGCCGACACCGTGACGGTGGCCCTGTGCCGCTGCGACGGCGGTGAGGAGGTCGACCGCCTCTGCACGTCCGATCCGGCCGCGATCGGACACCTCGGCGACCGCGAGACCAGTGAGGATCCTCGGACCGGCTTGGCAGACTGACGCGGTGACCTATCTGCCGCCACTCACCCAGCCGATCCGCACCATCGGTGGGCGCGTGTTCGACTTCGCCCACGAGATCGTGGTGATGGGCATCGTCAACCGCACCCCGGACTCGTTCTACGACGAGGGCGTCACCTACGCGCTGGACCGGGCGGTCGAGGCCGGGCGGCGGGCCACCGCCGACGGCGCCGGTTGGGTCGACGTCGGCGGCGTGCCGTTCTCCCCGGACGTGCCGAAGGTGTCGACGGAGGAGGAGCTCGACCGGGTGGTGCCGGTGGTGGCGGGGCTCGCGGCCGAGGGCGTGGTGGTGTCGGTCGACACCGTGCGACCGATCGTGGCCCGGGCCGCGATCGCCGCCGGCGCCGGCGTGATCAACGACACCAGCGGATTGCGGGATCCCGAGCTCGCCGACGTGGTGGCCGGCTCGGCGGCGACCTTGGTGATCACCCACAGTGCAGCCGCGCCCGGGGTGCACCTGCGCCGACCCACGTACGGCGACGTGGTGGCCGAGATCCGGGCTTTCCTGGCCGACAGGGTCGAGCTGGCGGTGGCCCGCGGAGTGCCTGCGGAGCGGATCGTCATCGATCCCGGCCATGATCTGAACAAGAACACCCGACACTCGCTGGAGATCACCCGCCGGTTCGCCGAGCTGGCCGATCTCGGGCTGCCGGTGCTGGCGGCCGTGTCCAACAAGGACTTCATCGGCGAGTCGGCCGGCCTGGAGCGGGGCGAGCGGTTGGAGGCCTCCCTGGCCGCGGCCACGGTCTGCGCCCTGAACGGGGCGAGGATCCTGCGGATGCACCAGGTGCGGGAGTCGGTCCGAGCGGCCCGGATGGTCGAGGCCATCCTGGGGCTGCGCGAACCGGCGTACCTGCGTCACAACATGAGCTGACGGCCGATCCACCAAGAAGTCGCGGGAGACCGGACCGAGACCGAGGTCAGTCGATACCGCGGCTGATCTGCCGGCCGTGCGGGGTGGTGAAGTCGACCGGTGTGCCGCGGACGAAGGTCTTGCGCACCACGCCGGACAGCGTCTTGCCGTGGTACGGCGTCAGCGGGTTCTTGTGGTGGAGCTTCGTCTGGTCGACCACGTACGCGTCATCGGCGGCGAAGATCGCCAGGTCGGCGTCGTAGCCCAGCGCCAACCGCCCCTTCGACCGCAGCCGGACCCGGTCGGCGGGCTTGCTGGCCATCCAGTCGATCACCTGCTCCAGGCTGATGTCTCGTCGCCGGGCCTCGGTCCAGACCAGCGACAGGCCGAGCTGAACCGAGGCGATGCCGCCCCAGGCCACCCCGAAGTCTCCGTTCTCCAGGTCCTTCAGCTCCAGCGTCGATGGGGAGTGGTCGGAAGCGATGTAGTCGATCGTGCCGTCCAGCAGGCCCTGCCAGAGCTGCTCGCGGTTGCCGATCTCCCGGATGGGCGGGCAGCACTTGTACGCCGTTCCGCCGTTGGGGATCTCCTCAGCCATCAAGGTGAGGTAGTGCGGGCAGGTCTCGACGGTGATGTCGAGACCGTCGGCCTTGGCGGTGGCCAGCATCGGCAGCGCGTCGGATGACGACAGGTGCAGGATGTGGGTTCGCGCGCCGGTCCAGCGGGTCCGCTCGATCACCTCCGCGATGGCCAGGTTCTCTGCGCCCCGCGGACGGGAGGCGAGGAACTTGGCGTAGACGTCGCCCTCGGGGTCCGGGGCCCGGTCGATCGAGCGGGAGTCCTCGGCGTGCACGATCATCAGCGCGTCGTAGGAGGCGAGCACCCGCAGGTACTCCTCCAGCTCGTCGGGCTCCAGGTGCGGGAACTCGTCCACCCCGGAGTGCAGCAGGAAGCACTTGAAGCCGAAGGCACCGGCGTCGTGCAGCTCGCGGAGATCATCGAGGTTGCCCGGAACGGCACCGCCCCAGAAGCCGAGATCGATGTACGCCTGGCCCTCGGCCACCAACCTCTTGAGCTCGAGCGCGGGACCGTTCACGGTGGAGGGGATCGAGTTGAGCGGCATGTCGATGACGGTGGTGACCCCGCCGGCCGCGGCCGCCTTGGTCGCGGTGGCGAAGCCCTCCCAGTCGGTGCGACCGGGCTCGTTGATGTGCACGTGGGTGTCGACCAGACCCGGGATCAGGGTCTCGTCGTCGGCGAGGGTGATCATGTCGGTGCCCTGCAGCCCGTGACCGTACGGCTCGATGGCCACGATCTTGCCGTCCCGGACGCCGATCTCGCGATCGGTGATGCCGGCGGTGGTGAGGATCCGGCGGCCCCTGATGACCAGGTCGTACGGCGCCTCGCGGACGGGGACGGCGGTCCGCGGGGTGGCCTCGGTAGTCGGCTTGTCCTTCCGCAGCTCGGCGATCTGGGCCCGGACCCGGTCGGGACGATTGACCTCGGCGATCCTGGACGGGTCGGTGCTGGAGGCGGACACGGTGTTCGACGGGCTGGGCACAGTGTTCGACGACGTGGTCACAGGGGACTCCTCGATCAGGGACGGGTGGAAGCAGTCAGGTAGGCGGCGATCTCGGTGCCGAGTCGGCGCAGCAGGGGTCCGGCCTCCGTCATGCAGCGACTCACGTCGGACTCGATGTCGGTCAGCGCCCAGACCCGATCGAAACCTGCTCCGCGGCGCTCCGCGTCGTCGAGGGTGGTGCGTCCGCAGACGGCGAGCACAGTGGGTACGCCGTGCCTGCGCGCCCGGCTCGCCACCCCCAACGGCGTCTTGCCGCCGAGGCTCTGGCCGTCGAGGCTGCCCTCCCCGGTGATCACGGCGTCGGCCCCGGCGAGCACTGCGTCGAGGTCGACCAGGTCCATCACGACCTCGATGCCCGGCCGCCGGGTGGCGCCGAGGAACAGAGCGGCGTAGCCGACCCCGCCGGCCGCCCCGGCCCCCGGGGCCTCAGCGGCGACGCGGGCAGAGTCGCCGGCCGCGGCGGCCAGGGCCTCGACCAGGGTGCTCAGGTTGTCGTCCAGGACGACGACGTCGGCGGGGGAGGCGCCCTTCTGCGGTCCGAAGATCGCGGCCGCCCCCTGGTCGCCGAGCAGCGGGTTGGTCACGTCGGCTGCCAGCAGCAGCTCGGTCTCGGCGAGCCGGGGATCCAGACCGTCGATCTCCACCGTCACCAGGCCGGTCAGCCCGCCCCCGCCGTCGGGCACCGGGCGTCCCTCGGCGTCCAGCAGCCGTACGCCCAGCGCCGCGAGCACGCCCGCCCCGCCATCGGTGTTGGCGCTCCCCCCGACACCGAGGACGATCCGGCGGCAGCCGGCGTCCAGGGCGGCCACGATCAGCTCGCCGGTACCGCGACTCGAGGCACCGAGGGCGTCCCGACCGACGACGCCGTTGCCGCCGGTCGGGAGAACGCCCAGCCCGGAGGCTGCGGCCATCTCGATCACTGCGGTGGCGGATTCGTCGTCGATCGCGACGACGGCCCGCACCGGCGCACCCAGGGGTCCGCTGACCTCGACGGCCAGGGGACGGTAGCCGGCGCTCAGGGCGGCATCGACCGTGCCCTCACCGCCGTCCGCCATCGGCACCCGGTGCACCTGCGCGATCAGTCCGCCCTCGGCCAGACCCGCGGCGACCTCCGCCGCGACGTCGGCCGCCTCGAGCGAGCCCTTGAACTTGTCGGGAGCGATGACCAGGCGCATGGGTCTAGTCCACCACTGCGGTCGCGGGGACCTTCACCGGCTCCGGCGAGTCCATCACCGAGATGGCGGTCGGGGCGTCCTCGCCCGAGATCGCCAGCGGCTCGAACTCGTTCACCGCGTCCAGTCCGGCGGCACCCATGGAGATGTTGGTGATCTTCTCCAAGATCACCTCCACCACCACCGGCACCCGCTCACTGCGGGCCAGGTCCTGCGCGGTCCGCAGGGCCGCCTGCAGGTCGTCGGGCTGGTGGACCCTGATCGCCTTGCAGCCCAGGCCTTCCACCACCTTGACGTGGTCGACGCCGTATCCCTCCAGCTCGGGGGAGTTGATGTTGTCGAAGCCCAGCGACACGTGGTAGGTCATGTCGAAGCCGCGCTGCGCCTGCCGGATCAGCCCCAGGTAGGAGTTGTTCACCAGCACGTGCACGTAGGGGATCCGGTGCTGTGCCCCCACGGCCAGCTCCTCGATCAGGAACTGGAAGTCGTAGTCACCCGACAGCGCCACCACGTTGGCGTCCGGGCGAGCGACGGCCACGCCCAGGGCGGCCGGCATGGTCCAGCCCAACGGTCCGGCCTGACCGCAGTTGATCCAGTGCCGTTCCTTGTAGACGTGCAGCAACTGGGCCCCGGCGATCTGGGACAGCCCGATGGTGGACACGTACACGGTGTCGCGGTCGAAGGCCCGGTTCATCTCCTCGTAGACGCGCTGGGGCTTGATCGGCACCTCGGAGAAATGCGTCTTGCGCTGCAGCGTGGACTTGCGCAGCGCGCAGTCCTTGGCCCACACGTCGTAGTCGGGCAGCCGCAGATCCGCGCGGCGACTCTTCGCCTCCACCAACAGGGCGTCCAGGGCGGCGCCCGCGTCGGAGGCCACGCCGTAGTCGGGTGCGAACACGCGGCCGATCTGAGTCGGCTCGATGTCGATGTGCACGAACTTCCGGCCCTTGGTGTAGACGTCCAGCGCGCCGGTGTGCCGGTTGGCCCAGCGGTTGCCGATGCCCAGCACGAAGTCCGACTCCAGCATGGTCGCGTTGCCGTAGCGGTGCGAGGTCTGGATGCCGACCATGCCGGCGTGCAGCGGGTGATCATCGGGGATGATGCCCCAGCCCATCAGGGTCGGGATCACCGGCACCCCCAGCAGCTCGGCCAGCTCCACCAGGCGCTCGGCCGCGTCGGCGTTGATGATGCCGCCACCGGCCACGATCACCGGCCGCTCGGCCGCGGTCAGCAGGTCGATGATCTTGCTCGCCTGGGCCGGCGTCACCGCGGGGCGCTGCACCGGCAGCGGCTCGTAGGTGTCGATGTCGAACTCGATCTCGGTCAGCTGCACGTCGATCGGCAGGTCCAGCAGCACCGGACCGGGACGACCCTCCCGCATCAGCCAGAACGCCTTCTGGAAGGCGCCGGGGATCTGGGCGGCTTCCTTCACCGTCACGGCCCACTTGGACACAGGCCCGGCGATCGAGGCGATGTCGACCGCCTGGAAGTCCTCCTTGTCCAGCTTGGCCACCGGCGCCTGGCCGGTGATGCACAGGATCGGGATGGAGTCCGCGGCGGCGGAGTAGAGACCGGTGATCATGTCGGTGCCGGCTGGGCCGGAGGTGCCGATGCAGATGCCGATGTTGCCGGCCTTGGCCCGGGTGTAGCCCTCGGCCATGTGCGAGGCGGCCTCCACGTGGCGGGCCAGCACGTGCTTGACGCCACCGTGCCGGCGCATCGCTGCGTAGAAGGGGTTGATCGCCGCGCCGGGCAGACCGAACGCCTGGGTGGCGCCTTCCTTCTCCAAGATCAACACCGCCGCGTCGGCAGCCTTCATGCGAGTCATGTCAGTTCTCCTTGCTCACCGTTGAGAGGTCGTGGGTTCGAGTCAGTTCGTGGATGTGTGGCCGGACAGCTGCTCGACCTGCAGCAGCAGGGCCGAGTGGTCGAGGTCGCCGTGCCCGAGCTGACGCAGCGACTGCATCAGCTGGGCCGTGTGGGCGCCGAGCGGGATGGCCACGCCGGCTTCGCGGGCCGCGGCCAGGATGATGCCCATGTCCTTGTGGTGCAGGTCCACGCGGAAGCCGGGCTTGAACTCGCGGGCGACCATCGAGGTCGCCTTGCGGTCCAGGATCCGGTTGCCGGCCAGTCCGCCGGCCAGCACCTCGATGGCGGCGGCGGTGTCGACGCCGTACGCCTCCAGGAAGACCAGTGCCTCGGCGACAAGCTCGATGGTGCCGGCCACGATCAGCTGGTTGGCCGCCTTGACGGTCTGACCGGATCCGGACGGGCCGACGTGCACGACGGTCTTGCCGACCGACTCCAGCACGGGGCGTACGGATTCGACGACCTCGGCCTCGCCGCCGACCATGATCGAGAGCGTGGCCTCGATGGCGCCGGCCTCGCCGCCGGAGACCGGGGCGTCGACGGCCTTGACGCCCTTCTCGGCAGCCTGCTCGGCCAG
>DATDAP010000437.1:0-9201 GCA_036525335.1 Microlunatus sp.
GTGATCATGCCGCCGGCGTAGGCCGAGCCGAGCAGCACGCCGATCTCCCGGGTGAAGCCGTTCATGGCCGTCGCCGCGCCCACCCGGCTGGTGTCCACCGCGTTCTGCACCATGATCACCAAGACCTCCCAGGCACAGCCGATGCCCAGACCGAGCAGGGCGAGGCAGACACCCACGGACGCCTCCCCCGGCTCGGGGCCCAGCAGCGCCAACCGCCCGAGCGCACCCGCCGCGATGACGGCGCCGACGACCGGGAACGGGCGGTGCACGCCGGTGCGTCCGACCACCTGCGCCGAGATCAGCGTGCCGATCGCGAGCCCGCCCGCCAACGTGAGCATCCAGAGCCCCGAGGTCACCGGGCGGAGGTCGAGACCCAGCTGGAGATAGGTCGGCAGATAGCCCACGCCACCGAACAGCGCGGCTCCCAGCACCAGACCGGCCAGGGCGACCAGAGTGAACGTCCGGGTCCGGAACAGCCCGACCGGCAGCAGGTCGCGCGCCCGCCACCGGCGGATCACGGCACCGGCCGGCCGACGCGGCAGCAGCCACCAGCCCGCCACCAGGGCGACGCCGCCGACCGGCAGGTTGATCCAGAAGGTCCAGCGCCAGCCGGGTCCCTCGGCCAGCCAGCCGCCGAGCAGCGGTCCGCCGATGGCCGCGACCCCGAACACCGCGCCGATCAGGCTCATCACCGGCGCCCGGTCCCGGACCGGCAGCACGTCGGCGACGGCCGCCTGGACGAGCACCAGCATCCCGCCCGCGCCGAGCCCCTGGATCACCCGAGCCAGGATCAGCACCGACATGCCGGACGTCAGCGCGCCGACCAGCGAGCCGACCATGATCAGTCCGAGGGCGGTCAAGATCACCGGGCGCCGACCCCACCGGTCGCCGAGCGCACCGTAGAGCGGCAGCACCCCGGTGGCCGCCAGCAGGTACGCGGTGTTGACCCACATCAGATCGCCGACACCGTCCAGCTCGGCGACCATGGTCGGCAGGGCCGCCGCCACCATCGACTGGTCGAGCTCGGCAAGCAGCAGACCGGCCATCAGGGCCACCAGCAGCGGCGCGAACCGACGGTCCGGCAGCAGTCGCCTGTTACCGGGCCGCCCCTCACGCATAGGCGTCGACCCCAAGCAGTCGGTCGACGGTGACGAAGCCGTAGCCGCGTCGCCGCAGTGTGTCGATGATCGGCCCCACCGCCGCCGCACTACGGCCCCGGAAGCCGCCCCGCGACTCGCGCCCGTCGTGCAGGATGATCATGGATCCCGGAGCGGCGGCCCGGACGGCGCCGGTGACGAAGGTGTCGACCGAGGGTTGGAACACCTCCAGCGCGTGCACGAACGTGCCGGAGACCACCTGCGAACCCGTACCGGCGATGCCCCGGAGGACCCATGGCCAGTGACAGAGCCACGGTGGCCGGTAGAGCCGGGGCGACACCCCGGCGATCTCCGCGAGGGCCATCCGGCCCAGGGTCACCTCGGCCCGCTGATCGATGTCGCGCAGATAGCTGCCCAGCTCGTGGGTGAAGCTGTGGTTGCCGAGCACGTGGCCCTCGTCAACCACCCTGCGTGTGACATCAGGGTGACGCTGAGCACAGCGCCCGACCTGGAAGAAGGTCCCGGGCACCCCCCGGTCGGCGAGGGTGTCCAGGACCATCGACGTCCACGGCTCATTGGGGCCGTCGTCGAAGGTCAGGGCGACGACACGCTCGGCGGTCGAGCCCGCGTACGGGAACGCGCCGAACAGCTGCGACCGGGAGCCGAAGCCGAGTCGGCATCCGGCGACCACCGCTCCGGTCACGGCGATGGTGCCCGCGGCAGCCGTGGTTCTGCCGGGTGAGCGCATACCCGGTGGTTCAGCCGCTCAGGGCGTGCCGGATGCGGGCGACAGCTTCGACCAGGATCTGCGGAGCGGTGGCGAAGTTGAGGCGGACATGCCCCTCGCCGCCCGGCCCGAAGGCCGAACCGCTGTTCACGGCCACCTTCCCGCGCGCCAGGAAGACGTCCGCGGGGTCATCGCCGCCCAGCCCGAGCGCCCGGCAGTCCAACCAGGCGAGGTAGGTCGCCTCGGGCGGCCGCCAGCGGATCGCCGGCACCTCCGCGGCCAGCAGAGCACCGAGCCGCGTACGGTTCTCGGTCAGGCCGGCGAGGTGCGCGGCGAGCCACTCGCGACCCTCCGTCAGCGCGACCGCGTGGGCCAGCACGCCGATCGAGCTGGCGCTGTGGTCCAGGGTCGCGGGCAGCCCGGCGCTGATCTCGTCGACCACTGCCGATCCGGGAACGATCAGCGCCGCCTTGACCCCGGGCAGGTTGAAGGCCTTGGAGGCGGAGTGGACGGCGTACGCGCGGTCGGCGCCGGGGACCGTCAGGTAGGGGGTGAAGGTCGACCCCCGATAGACCAGCGGTGCGTGGATCTCGTCGACCACGACCCGCACCCCGAGCTCACCCGCGAGCTCGGCGAGCCGCTCGAGCTCGCGCCGGGTGTGGGCCACCCCGGTCGGGTTGTAGGGGTTGCAGAGCGCCAGGGTCGCGGTCCGACCGTCGGCGCGGATCGCACTGAACACCGTCGTGAGCGCGTCGAGGTCGAGTCGTCCGGCTTCGGTCAGAGCCACGTGCCGCACCTGTCGACCTGTGATCTGCGGCAGGTCGAGGAAGGGCGGGTAGACCGGTGTCGTCAGCACCAGCACGCCGTCGGACGGGGTCACCAGCCGCACCGCATGCGCCATCCCGGTCATCACGTCGGCGGTGTGGCGCACCGTGTCCGGATCCAGGGACCAGTCCCAGGCATCCAGAGCGTACGACGCCAGTGCCTGCGGATAGGCCCGCCCCCAGGGGTAGCCGACCTCCCCCCGCCGGGCGGCGGTGACGATCGCGTCGCGGACCGGCTCGGCCAGGTCGGTGTCCATCTCGGCGACCCACAGCGGCAGCACCTCGGGCGGGTAGGCCTGCCACTTCAGACTCCGCCGCCCGACCAGATCGGCCAGGGTGAAGCGCTCGAACGGGTTGTCCACGCTGATCAGTCTGCGACACTGACGCACGTGCCATCTGACCCCCGTCGCTGTGCCGTGATCTTCAACCCCGTCAAAGTCAGTCCCCAGTTCCACGACCGAGCGGCGGCCGGCCTGGATGCTGCCGGCTGGACCGACGTGCTCTGGCTCGATACCAGTGAGGACGATCCCGGCCAGGGCCGCACCGCGGAGGCGCTGGAGGCGGCCGTCGACCGGGTGATCGTGGCCGGTGGCGACGGCACGGTCCGCGCCGTGGCCGAGGCGCTGTCCGGGTCCGGGACACCCCTCGGCATCGTGCCGGCCGGAACGGCCAACCTGCTGGACTTCAACCTCGGGCTACCCCGCACCGAAGGGCCCGCCATCGAGGTCGCCGTCGCCGGCACCCCTCGCGACATCGATCTGGTCAAGATCACCGTCGACGGCGAGAAGACCCAGCACTTCGCCGTGATGGCGGGGGCCGGACTGGATGCGATGATCATGGACGAGGTGAGCACTGACCTGAAGAAGTCGATCGGCACCGCGGCCTACTTCATCGCCGCCGGCAAGGCCGTGGGACGGCTGCCGATGTCGGTGCGGGTCAAGGTCGACGACCACCCGATCAAGCATCACAAGGCGATGATGGTGCTGATCGGCAACGTGGGAGGGATCCCGCCCAACATCGACCTGATCCCCGGTGCGGTGTACGACGACGGCCTGCTCGACGTGATGGTTGCCTCGCCCCGCCGGATCCGGGACTGGCTCAAGATCATCGGCCGGATGATCATCCGGCGCCAGCGCAAGGACGACGCCCTCGAGCTGCACCGGGGGAAGCGGGTCGAGGTCGTCCTCAAGAAGCCGGAGACCTACCAGCTGGACGGCGACGTCGAGGGCGAGTTCACCCGCCTGACCGCCGAGATCGTCCCGGGTGCGCTGCGTGCGGTCTTCCCGACCGACACGCCGTAGCTCAGGTACGCATCACCGCGACGCGCTCGATCAGATCCTCCAACGCGGCCTCGAACTCGGTCTCGAAGCCGCCGTCGCTCAGCTCGGCGGCCATCTCGGAGATGATCGGGTAGGCCGACAGGTCGTCGGTCTCGATGAAGGCGAGGTTGACCTTCTCGGTGACGGTCAGGTCCTCCAACGTGCCGGCTTCGAGCAGCAGCGCCCCGAGGAGGAACGTCGCGAACGAGCGGTACACCGCGACGCTGACCGGCGACGAGAAGCCGTACTCGCGCAGGCCCTGCAGGAACGACTCCACCCACCGCAGGCTGCGCAGGGGTGGTCGCAGCCAGGGCGCGGACGGCGGCCGGGTGGCGACCAGCGGGAAGATCCGGGGATGGGTGACGGCGAGGGTGCGGACGGCGTGGGCCTGCATCTGCAGGTACTCCTGCCAGCTGGTGGAGAGCCCGCCCGCGTGGGTGGACTCGTACAGCTCGTCCATCACCACCTCGACGACGCCGTCCAGCAACTGCTCACGCCCCGGCACATACCGGTAGAGCGCCATCGCCTCGACCCCGAGGTGAGCACCCAGCCGGCGCATCGTCAGCTTGCTCAGCCCGTTGTCGTCGATGAACCCGACGGCCGCCCGCAGGATCCGCATCTGATCCAGTGGTCGTCGCGGAACACCGGGCGGAGCGGTCTCGACCAACACCTCGGACCCGTCCGTCCGGTCTCGATCCTCGGTCTCGTCCATTCCTCTTCCCTTGCGCTCGGCTGTGTCGCGCCCCCGGGTGCGCTTCGACTACGAGAAGGCACCAACGATCGGTGTGAGGACCCCGGCCCGCCGCTCGGGTATTTACAATGTAAACTGCATTGGGTACGCTAGGGAAGTCCATGGTCCGCATTTCTTCTTCTACGCATCGTAGTGAGAACGGACGGGCCGGAGGAGAGGGTTCTCGACATGAGCGGATTCGACAAGGCCAAGGGCAGGGCGGAAGAGCTGAAGGGCGAGGTCAAGGAGAAGGTCGGCGACGCGACCGACAACCAGAGCCTCCAGGGCGAGGGTGTCGCCGATCAGGCCTCCGGCAAGGCCAAGCAGGCCGCCGCCGACCTCAAGCAGGCCGGCGAGGACATCACTCGCTAGTCCCTCCCCCAAACCGAGCGGCGCCGCGCGTCGCTCCCCCATCGTGGCCCACCTGTTCCCGCCGGTCAGGTGGGCCACACTTTTTGTCTGGGTGCTGGGAGGGTCCCGGTGCGCTGCGTCGGGTCGGCGTCCGAGAACCCCGATCCGGCGCGGATAAGGTGTGCCGAGCTGCGGGTGGCTGGCACCTGTCGCGACGAGCCGGTGGAGGAGACACACGATGGCGAAGACCGTGATCACGTTCGGCACTTTCGACGTGTTGCACGTGGGTCATGTCCGGGTGCTCAACCGGGCTGCCGAGTTCGGGGACCGGCTGGTGGTCGGGGTCTCCTCGGACGCTCTCAACTTCTCCAAGAAGGGCCGCAATCCCGTCTTCTCCCAGGACGAGCGGGTCGAGCTCGTCTCCAACATGAAGGTCGTCGACGAGGTCTTCGTGGAGGAGAGCCTGGACCTGAAGCGCGACTACATCACCTCGCACGGAGCCGACGTCTTGGTGATGGGCGACGACTGGACGGGCAAGTTCGACTGGGTCTCCGACGTCTGCGAGGTCGTCTACCTGCCCCGGACCCCGTCGGTGTCCACGACGGCGATCATCGAGCACATCGTCACCACCCGGCCGGTCGCAGGGGCCTGATCTGGCTCTCCTGCTGGACCTGACCCCGTTGCGGGTCAGTCCCGCTTTCCGGCGCCTCTGGGTGGGTCTCAGTCTGTCCAACCTCGGCACCCAGCTCAGCGTGGTGGCGGTCGGGTTGCAGATCTACGACATCACCCGGTCCACCTTCTCGGTCGGGCTGCTCGGCATCTTCGCGCTCGTCCCCCTGGTGGCGCTCGGTCTGTACGGCGGAGCCCTGGTCGACGCGTTCGACCGCCGCCGGGTCGCCCTCTTCTCGGCCCTCGGGTTGTGGGTCGTGGTGCTCGGTCTGGTCGCCCAGGCGCTGGTCGGGGCGGAGTCGGTCGAGCTCCTGTACGGCCTGGTGGCCCTGCAGTCCGCCGGCTTCGCGATCAACAACCCCGCCCGGACCGCGATCATCCCGCGGCTGGTCGAGCCGCGCCTGCTCCCCGCGGCCAACGTGCTGCAGACCGTCGCCTGGAACATCGCCCTCACCGTCGGCCCGCTGATCGCGGCCTTCCTGGTCGCCGGACCCGGCTTCGCGGCGGCGTACGCCGTGGACGCGGTCCTGTTCACCGCCGCGCTCTGGGCGCTGTGGCGCCTGCCGGGCCTGCCACCGATCGTGGGGCCCGACGACAAGCGGCTGCGCCTGGGTCTGTCGGCGGTGGTCGACGGCTTCCGCTACCTCGGCACCCGGCCGAACGTCCGGATGACCTTCGTGGCGGACCTGATCGCCATGATCGCTGCCATGCCCCGGGTGCTGTTCCCGGCCGTCGGAGTCCTCTTCCTCGGTGGCGGTGCCTTCACCACCGGGGTGCTCAGCGCGGCGTTCGCCGCGGGTGCGGTGCTCGCCGGGCTCTTCTCCGGCGGTCTGGTCCGGGTGGTGCACCAGGGTCGGGTGATCGTCGCCTCGATCGCGGTGTTCGGGCTGGCGGTGGCGGGCTTCGGTGCGGTGCTGCTCGCCACCGGTGCGCATCAGCCTCCGGCCGTGCTCTGGGTACCGCTGGGGCTGGCCGGGCTGGCTCTGGCGCTCGCCGGCGGCTCGGACTCCATCAGCTCGGTGTTCCGCCAGACCATCCTGCAGTCGGCGACCCCGGACGACATGCGTGGCCGCCTGCAGGGCATCTTCATCGTCGTCGTGGCCGGTGGACCGCGACTCGGCGATCTGGTCCTCGGCACGGCGGCGACCTGGACGGCGGAGAGCTGGGCCGCGCTCGGCGGTGGGCTGCTCTGCGTCGTGCTCGTCCTCGCGGTCGCCGCCACCCAGCCCGGGTTCTGGGCCTACGACGCCCGTCACCCGCGACCGTGACGGAATCAGGCCGTCGGCGGATGCGTTAAGTTCGTCGTTGGCATTCCCGGCCCGCAGCCCCTGCAGGCCCCGACGGAGGGCGTACACCGCACCGATGACCGAGACCCCGGCACCGTACCGGGAGACGATCCCCCAGCGCCGGATCCGGATCCCCGACCTCCAGCAGGCCAAGGACCGCGGCGAGCGCTGGGCGATGTTGACCAGCTACGACACCTACACCGCCGCCCTGTTCGAGCGGGCGGGTGTCTGGGCGTTGCTGGTCGGCGACTCGGCCGCGAACACGGTCTACGGCTACGACTCCACCCTGCCGATCACCGTCGACGAGCTGATCCCGCTGGCCCGGGCCGTGGTGCGCAGCACCCGACGGGCCCTGGTGATCGCCGATCTGCCGTTCGGCTCGTACGAGGAGGGCCCCAACCAGGCACTGGCGACCGCCACCCGGTTCATGAAGGAGTCCGGTAGCCACGCGGTCAAGCTGGAGGGCGGGGTGCGGGTCGTCGACCAGATCCGCAAGCTGGTGTCCGCCGGCATCCCGGTGATGGGTCACATCGGTTTCACCCCGCAGAGCGAGCACGCGCTGGGTGGCTACCGGGTCCAGGGCCGCGGGGACGCCGCCGACGAGGTGCTGGCCGACGCCCACGCCGTGGCCGAGGCCGGCGCCTTCGCCATGGTGCTGGAGATGGTGCCGGTCGAGGTGGCCAAGCGGATCACCGCCGAGGTCGACGTGCCCACGGTGGGCATCGGCGCGGGCTCCGACTGCGACGCCCAGGTGCTGGTGTGGCAGGACATGCTCGGGTTGCGGACCGGCAAGCTGCCGCGTTTCGTGCGCCGGTACGCCGACCTCGACGCCGTGATGAGCGAGGCGGTCGGCCGGTACGTCGACGACGTACGCACGGGCGAGTTCCCGGCGGAGGAGCACACCTTCCGCGGAGGCTGGTCGTGAGGGTCGCGACCAGCGTCGCCGAGCTCGAGCTCCGTCGATCCGAGCTGACCAGCGGGATCACCCCGCCCAACGTGGCCTTCGTGCCCACCATGGGGGCCCTGCACGAGGGACACCTGTCCCTGGTGAAGCTGGCTCGGGGCGTCGCCGACGTGGTGATCATGAGCATCTTCGTGAATCCGCTGCAGTTCGGCCCGAACGAGGACTACGCCCGCTATCCCCGCACCCTCGATGTCGACCTGGCCAGGGCCGAGGCCGCCGGCGTCGACATCGTGTTCACTCCGAGCGTCGCCGAGATCTACCCGGCGGGCCGGCAGATCAGCATCAACGCCGGCGCCATCGGCTCCGTGCTGGAGGGGGCCGCCAGACCCGGTCACTTCGACGGAGTGCTGACCGTCGTCCTCAAGCTACTGAACATCGTCCGCCCCGACATCGCGATCTTCGGGCGCAAGGATGCCCAGCAGCTGGCCTGCATCCGACGGATGGTGCTCGACCTCAACCTGGACGCCGACATCGTCGGGGCACCGATCGTCCGAGAGCCCGACGGGCTGGCGATGTCGAGCCGGAACCGCTTCCTGAGCCCGGCCGAACGCACATCGGCCCTGAGCCTCCACGCCTCGCTCCGCGCCGCCGAGCTGCAGTCCAATCCCGCCGACGCGCTGGCGGCGGCCGAGAGGGTGCTGGCCAAACCGGTCAGCACGGGTGAGATCGAGCTCGACTACGTGATCGTCGTGCATGCCGCCACGATGGCTGCGGTGGCGCCCGACCACCGCGGCCCGGCGCTGGCTGTGGTCGCCGCGACGGTCGGGACGACGCGCCTGATCGACAACATCGAGCTCACCTTCACCGAGTCCGACCTGGACGCGGACTGACCGTGGACCTCGAGTCGGCGGTCGACGAGCTGTACGCCGGCTCGCCCGACGACTTCATCGAGGGCCGCAAGGCCCTGGTGGCGCAGGCTCGGGCCACCAAGAATCGTGCGCTGGCCACGGCCATCGGAAAGCTGCGACGACCGACCCGCTCGGCCTGGTTGGTCAACCTGTACGCCCGCGAAGCCCCCGAGGAGCTCGGAGCGCTGCTCGATCTGGGCGAGGCGCTGCAGGCCGCCCAAAGGGAGCTGTCCGGGCCGGATCTGCGCCGACTGTCCGCCGATCGCAGCAAGGCCCTGGCCGCGGCGACTCGCCGGGCCGTGGAACTCGGCCACGAGAACGGCTACGACGCACCCGAAGCCGCCCGGATCGAGGTGACGCAGACCCTGCAGGCCGCCCTGGCCGAC
>DATDAP010000438.1:0-5938 GCA_036525335.1 Microlunatus sp.
AAAATTCCCCGAACTCGTCCCAAATGCGCCGGTAGCTCGCCACAGAGCCAGGCGAGTAGCCGGCCCTCTCCATGAACGCGGCACCCTGGGCCGCCATCCCGATGACAGCAGACAAAAACGATCAACCTCCTTGGTCCGACACGACCAACCAAGGAGAACCTGATATGCGAAGAGACCAGGCCCACCCGAGGCCCCCACCAGCGCAAACACCGACACCTTCACATAACCGAAGGCTTCACATCAGACGAGTTATGCGAGGCCTCGCATAACTCGTCCATGCAGACCACCGGCCGCCTCGGATCATGGATCCGGGCATACACCGAGAGGATGTCTTCCATCCGGGCCGCGAACTCCGCGTTCGCCTTCGGCGGGATCGTCCAGCACGCCTTCAGATGAGGACGCAGTTTCGTTTTTTTAGAACCCGCCCGATGGTGGAGTGGTCCAGGTCCGGGATGTCTTCGACCAACGCTACGTGCTTCTCCAATAGTCGCAGCGACCACCGGGAGTAGCCCTCCGGCGGCGCCGAACAGGCCAGCTTGATCAGCCGGGCCTCGACCTCACCCGTGACCGGCGAGGGCACCGGAGGACGGGCCGCCTTCTTCCGCCCGATCGTGGCGTGCACATCACCACCGGTATCGGCGAACCGCTTGGCGACCAGCCGAAGTGTCTCGCCCGAGACCTCGAGCCGGGCCGCGATGACTTCCTTGAAGTCGATCTCGCCGTTCGAGGTGTCTAGCGCGAGCAGCACCCGTGCCCGCCTGATCATCGAGGCCGGGTGCACCCCGGTCGTGCTGATCCGAACCAACTCTTCACGATCCGCCTCGGCCAACAACACCGGGCGCTTCTTCTGCGACGGCATCACGAACGTCCTGTCTGGCAGAGGGGAAGGATCCGCCGACACCAAACTCCCAACGAAACACGCCAGAACTCAGCAGCGACACGCTACTAGTGACTGAAGCACCCCAGGTTTCGTGCCGCTTCTCATGCGGGTTGCGGCTCTCGGTTGAGGTCCGCTATTGACAATCTCGGTGTCGATCCTCCGGCAGCCACGACCTGGCCAGATTTCGTGTCGCGGGAGGGAGGTCCTGCGGTTCCCTGATGGGTGGACCCCGCTCGAGCCGCTTGGCAGGGCGGCGCGCTGAGATGGGTCAGCTTGTCCGGTGGCGGGCATGGCTGGCCCGGCCCTGGCCGGCAGGGTCGCGGATCTCTTCCGGGTCGTTGACGTAGCCGATGGCCGCGGTAACAGTGATCAGATGAGCGTGCCGTCGTTGAATGGATGGTGGCAAGAGTTGGCCTGCCCCCTGCGGGACGCATCGGTGCGTGGCGACGACTCCGATCTGGAACCCTTGGCGGAGCTCTTCGCCGACGCCCGGGTCGTCAGGCTCGGGGAGAGCAGCCATGGTGGCAGCGAGTTGTTCACCATGAAGCATCGACTGATCGTTCGGCACGGGACGATGCCACCAGCGCTCACGGGCAAGCAGCACGTAAACTCCGCCTGGCGACACCCACCCAGGCGCGTGGTCCTCGCAGATGGCACCGAACTCACCCGCCTGATGGTCCGCTACGACGTCGGAGCGGCGGTCAAGGAGACCTATCAGCTGAAGTCAGTCGATGATGACGTCCTTGGACGATGGCGAGTAGCCCCGAACCCTGCTATCCGAAGCCGGCTCTCTCTCAGCGCGGTTCTGCGTGACCAACTGAGTGAAACGTTGGTTCGGCTATCGCTCGAGGTGCCGGCGAGGAACGTCCTGGACAGAAGGCTCGTCAGCGGCACAGCTCGGGCTACAGATTTCGTCTGCAGTTGGGGCGCCGCGGCGGTGGGGGTGGTGGTTTGGACAGATGTGGGCGATGTCGCTGGTGTCAACTGGGCCGCCGGCTCCTGGAGTTGGTTCGGCGATCGCTTGGGCCTTGGCTTCTGTCCAGGACTTTCCTCCATGAAGCAGCCCACGTCCACATCGGCTGGTGGCTGAGCCAGGCTCTGTCGGAGGGGCTCAGCCCTCAGATCTCGGCCGATCGGTCTAGTGAGCCCTTCGAGCTGCCGATCGCCTCGAGGTGCCGGCGGGCACGTCGGTGAGCGGGGTGGTTGGACAGAAGCGCGGGTGAGTTCCTCGAGCTCGCCGTCCTCTGCCTCGCCGTCCTCGAGCTCGCCGTCCTCGAGCTCGCCGTCCTCTGCCTCGCTGGCCTCGAGGCGATGGTGACGGGCAGCAGCCGGGCGGCGCGGGTCGCGTGACAGCAGCGGCTCTGCAGCGACTACCAGGCGGGGCCCAGTGCTGGTCGTAGGCCGAAACTACTAAATACCCTGATTGGTGGGCTGGGCAGCCATCCGTAAAACCCCCCGGGGGTATGTCCGATAACCTACCTTCTGTCAACTGTGGTTGACGAGCGTCATTTCGTGCCGGCGGCGGGATCGGGGGTTGTGCTGTGGCGCACTGATCCGCACTGATCCTCGGCTCACGATGCTGCTCGTTGGGGTGGTTCAAGGAGCCGCTCGACTGGACTGGCGGGCAGGCCCAGGTCGGCCATGGCGGCGCGGTAGCGGGCTGCGGCCTGGCGTGCTTGGCCGTGTCGGCCGGTGCGGACTAGCAGCCTGAGCAGGGTGCGGTAGGCGTGCTCGTCGTAGCGGTCGTGGTGGAGCAGCGTCCACAGGTGCGCGACGGCTTGGTCGTGCTTTCCCTCGTGTTGGCAGAGGTTGGCTAGCTGCCGGAGTGCCTGGAGGTAGGCGGCCTGCGCCTGATCGCGCAGAGGAGTCGTGGCATCGTCGTACGGGGTGTCGGCGAATGGTTCGTCGGTGTAGCACCTCACGGCTGTTTGGAGAAGGGTTCGAGCGTCGTCCAATGTTCCTTGGTCGTAGAGGGCAACCGCGTCCCCAACGTCGTCCAGGAACTGCTCGACATCGACGTGCACGCGGTCTGCGTTGAGTGCCACACAGTCTTGGTCTGCGATGAGAGCACTTGGCCCGATCACGCCACGCACGATCGACAGCAGGACCGATAGTCGGTGCCGGGTCCGGTCTGGGTCGTCGTCGGGCCAGAGGAGCTCGCAGAGCTGATCCCTGGTGATGGCGCGGCCGCGGCGACACACCAGGGTGCGCAGCAGATCGCGCGCTTGACGCGACTGCCACGCCGCGGTCGACACGGTGAGTCCGTCCACCCGTACCTCGAACCGGCCGAACGTGCGGATCTGGATGTTGTGGTGCGTCGCCGCCTCGTGGAGCCATCCAGAATCTGGCAGTCCGGCCGTGGTGAGGCGAACGACAGCCAGTCGAGCTGCCATCCGGTAGTCCCGGCGCGACGGTGCACGCTGAGCCAAGTGAATCAGAACCCGGTCAGCGTCGTGGATGGCTCCAGCGTCGTGCCAAATCTGGTGAGCCTCACGCAGTGCCGAGATTGCCTGGTCCGGGTCAGCTGTCGCGGCTCGAAGCTCGAGCGCCTCAGCCAACCAGGCGCGTTGGCGGTGATGACGGGCCAGCTCGACCGCGCAGCTGGCCAGGGCGCGGGCCGCCTCGACCTGGTCACCTGCCCAGGCGGCCCACCCTGCCGCGACCAGGGCGGGCAGCCGACCGGCGCCGACGGCTTCGGCCAGTGCCTCGGCGGCCACCGCTGAAGCACCAGCTACGTCGTTGGGCAACATGGTGAGCGCCAAGCAGGCCATGGCCGGCAGCCGGACCTGAGGGCCGGCAGTGATCACCGTGAGCTGCAGAGCCTGCTCAAGAGCGGCGCGAGCCTGCTCGTGGGCGCCTCGCCGAAGATGGACCCGAGCCACACCAAGGAGTGCACCGGCCGTCCGGTAGGTGCCTATGCGGTCCGCCAGTGACGACACCCGATCGAAACACTCGTGGGCCTGCTCGTATCGGCCCAGCCACACCAGCGCGTCTCCTTGGTGGCAGAGGGCATCGGCGAGCAGATGCGTCGCCCCCATCTTCTGGGCTGCTTCACTCGCTGCCGCGGCGACCGCGACCACCTCGGCGAAGCGGGCGTCGGCGAGCAGGCGGTGACATCGCCCGATATCCACGCGGATCAGCTGGTGGGCATCCCCGGCGGCGGCTGCGTAGCCGGCCGCACGGGAATACTCCGCCTCCGCGGCCGCCAGGTCACCATCGAGGCTGATAGTGCAACCGAGGACGGTGTGCGCGGCCGCCTTGACGCGGGGATCGTCGGCCGCCGCCGCCAGCTCCGTCGCGTTCTGGGCATGGGTGAGTGCCTTGTCGGTGTCGCCCAGCAGCCAGTGCGACATCGCCCGGGCGCTACCCAGCCGACTCTGGTCACCAACGTCGCCGGGTGCCGTCGACGCACGCTCATATAGCTCCAGTGCGCGGCGAGGCTGCCCCAGCTCGTTGTGTGCGAGCCCCACCCGCCACGTCACGGCGCACGCCAACGCACCCACCCCGCCCAGGTCGGCGGCGTTTCCGTAGGCGGTCAACGCTGCGTCGAAATCTCCACCGAAGCGGTGGGCGTCTCCCAGGGCCAGCCAGAATCGTGGTCCGCGTGCGCATGCCGGCAGCGTGCGCAGAGCCTCGACCGCTTCAACAGCGTGTCCACCACAGATCAGACGTTCACTGTCGGCAATTACCGTGTCGTCGTGATGCATACGACGTCTCCTCGACCCATGGCGATGTCCGGATGCCCTGCGGAGGTCGCATGACCTCGACGCACGGCGCATCGTGTCGGCACAACAACAGCACGTTCAGCCGCGTTGAGCCGATAGTTCCGTGGTCGCGGAGTGACGTGAAGCAGCACACCGCCTCGAGACGATCAGCAGTCAGGTCTGATCAGACAGTGCCTGGCGCGTTCGTCCACGGTGCCCATGTCGGACTGGCGATCCGGAACGTCTTACGCCTGGAATGGTCCTCGTCAACAACAGCCACGAGTCGTTGACCACGCCACAGCCGATGACAGCCTGACGTGACCAACCAGCACTATGTTGCGGGCCCTAGGGCCGACCGCGACATGTCCACCATCCCTCAAGAGACGTCATCGACGAGGCGCCGCTTCCGGCACCGGGTCGAGCGAACCGCGGCCGAGGAGTCAGCCGCTGTGTCCTAGCAACTAACGAGACGCGGATGAGCGCTCTGATACCCGAGTCCAGGCTTCTGAAGCAGCGTCTGTCCTGCTGAGAGCTCGGTCGTGGTCACCAACAGCCATGGCGCCTCATCCCCGGGCCAGGGGCAGGGACAGCAGTCACGGACCCGATCACGCTTTGGTCAGGTTCGATCGACGGCGTCGCGCGGTCGGCTGCGAGGGCAACGTTTGCCGAAGCGAGCGACGGCGGATCGCACCTGCGCTTCGAGATTCGCCGCGGCGGCACAGCGATCCAAGGGAGTTCAATCATGACCGCCGGCCACCAGAATCGTGAACGGCGTCCTCAGCGCCGCCATCGTCCTCAGCGCCGTCATCGTGGCTCTGGTCGCCGTGCTCGTCTGGGAGATCCTGACCGCGGTCTCTGATCACTGATCCGGATCGGTGAGCCGACGACGATGAGTCACTTTGATCCGACTGTGACGCGACTGTGAGGTCGGTCCGGATCGTAGTGGGTACCGGCGAAAAGCGCCGGGCATCTACCGATCGAGGAGATCGACATGCCAGAGATCACCAACACCAGCCTCACGCTCAGCGAGTCCGGCGGCTGGGTCACCATCGACGTCGAGTATGACGCCACCTGCAGCGCGTTCGAGGCCGCGCTCGTCGGGCTGGGCCTGGAGTACGACACCCACGTCTGGATCGTCGACTGGGACGGCGTCAACAATCCCGCGGCGACGCTCGTGGAGTTCCCGCGTCACATCATCCCGTTCATCGCAGGAAACGGCGCGCAGACCATCGACGACCACGTGGAAAGCGCGCGGTTCCGCCGCGAAGAACTGAAGGGCGATCCGGCCAACAACAACGACGAACTGAAGGCCCGGATCAAGGTCCACGCGCCCGGCCTGGTCGAGTTCACGCCC
>DATDAP010000439.1:0-19715 GCA_036525335.1 Microlunatus sp.
GACGTTGCGTGAGGTCGTAGCGTCGCCATGTGGAGTTGACGATCGGCGAGGTGGCAGCGCGCCACCACTGGCGACTGGCGGCTTGTGCACGGCCTCGGTCGCCGTCCACATCGACGACGTCGACGTCCACTACGCGCGAGCCGGCGCAGCGGGCGCCGAGATCACCTACGAGCCCGTCGATCAGCCCTATGGCTATCGCGAGTACAGCGCCCACGACCTCGAGGGCCACCTCTGGTCGTTCCAGACACCCATCACTGTTCCCGATTCCCAGGAGGCACCATGAACGAGCTCACGCCCTACATCTGCGTCACTGATTCCCGCGCCGCCATCCGGTGGTATGTCGACGTCCTCGGGGCCGAGCTGATCGAGGACCCGATCGTGATGCCCGACGGGCACGTCGGCCACTGCGAGCTGTCCGTGGCTGGAGCGCGGTGGATGATGTCGGACGAGTTCGCTTCCGCCGGCGTCGCGGCGCCCGATCCCGACCGGGGCGCGTCGGTGACCATGCACCTGACAGTGGACGACATCGACGACCTGGCCGAGCGTGTCGTCGGTTCCGGCACGGCGATGGACCGCGGTCCGGAGGACAGTCCTCCCGTGGGCCGGGTTGCCGTGTTCCGCGACCCGTTCGGGCATCGCTGGTTCTTGAACCAGCCACTCACCCGTACGAGCTGATCGTCACCGCGCGCCGGACCGCCGACGGTGGGAGAGGCGCAGCAAGGCCAGCTCGTCAGGGTCCCGGGATGAAGCCTCCGACCTCACGCGTGCGGGCGCCGTGGCGATTGAGGTCGCCGCATCGCGTGGCCTGCCAGCCACCTACGCGATCGTTCTCCACAACTCGAACACGCTGGCGCCGCGACTGAAGCCGTGCGACGTCCTCGCCCGAGTCACTCACATGGGGCAGGGCGATGCTCACGTCGAGGTGGATCGCGCTCAACGGCTCGCCTCCGCCGAGTGCCCGGTAAGCATTGTGGAGCCTGCTACGAGACGCATCTCGGCCCGTTGAGCCATGGGCACCGGCTCGACGTCCCCGACCAGCGTGGTCTCGACTGCTTCCTTGAGCAGGTTGACCTTGGAGCCGAAGGCGGCGAACACCGTTGGACCCGACACGCCGGCCGCGGCGGCGATGTCGCTGACCGAGGTGGGGGCGAATCCCCGGCGAAGGTCACCCTCGGAACGGCGTCGTGCCCGATCACGCGATCAACGTCGGCGTGGTGCATGGGCACATTGGTGTCGACGCCCTCGGGGGCCCCGCATCGTGGAAAAAGCTGTTCGGCAGCGAGCGCGGACTGCGGACAATCTTCCGAATGCTTCATCAACACCGCACTGCCGGCGACCAGCTGAGGCCCGGCAACCCGAGCCGCCTGGTAGAAGGGAAAGTTCCACGGCTCGATCGCCTGCACCACACACCCAACGGCGCGTTCACGACGGTCGAAGCGCCGTAGGCACTCGGCAACGCCTCAGGTTCCAACAGCGCAGGGCCCTGCTCGGCGAAGTAGCGCAGAATCTCGGCAACCCAGCCGACCTCGCCCTCGCTGTCACTGATCGGCTTCCCATCTCGAGGGTCTGCAGCCGGGCTAGTTCTCCTCGACCCTTCACCGTCAACTCGGCCACTCGACCAAGGCGCGCGCGAGAACCGGCCATCGGCGCCACTGCAGATAGGCCCGCTTCGCTGACTCCAGAACAGCTTCGAGCTCAACCGACCCCAGATGGAGGAAGTCCTGCACGTGCTCCCCGGTCGCCGGATCCACCGTCGCATACGAGCCGAGCCGATCCCCGAACCGGCGCGATCATCCCCCGTGACCATCAAATACACCTCCGCTACCCAAGCCCGTGGCTCCGCCACCCAAGCCCATGACACTGTCGTGTCGACGGCGAGGTCAAGGACTCCGCGAGACGGCAACCAACCGGTGCATCGATGGCTGTTCGGGAGGTGTTCGCAAGCCCTGCTACGCCGCCAGCCGATCTCGCAGGACCCACGGCCGCGCGCACCGAGACCCTTCGTCGTAAGCCCGGCCCCATGAAGGTGCACGCATGGGGGCGTGCTCGAAGTGCGCTGATGAGCAACCATCCAGGCGCACGCTTGGGGTGCTCGAAGGTGACGGGCGGTCAGCTGTCGCGCTCGAGTACGGTCAGATCCGACGCTCAGAATACGCGAGTGATGAACTACGCGTGCCTCGCGCCCTCGTGCTCGGCGTGACCGACGGGCTCCAGCTGGAACGTGCAGTGCTCGACGTCGAAGTGGTGGCCGAGGCACTCGCCCAGCCGATCGAGCACCTCTCCCGAGCGGCCCTCCGTGATGCAGACCTCGTCGACCACGACATGCGCGGACAGCACCGGGACGCCACTGGTGATCGTCCAGGCGTGCAGGTCGTGCACGTCCACGACGCCGGGCACCTCCCGGATGTGTTCGCGTACCGTCGCCAGGTCGACCCCCTTGGGGGTCGCCTCCAGCAGCACGTCGACCACGTCGCGGAGCAGCGACCAGGCCCGGGGCAGGATGAGCACCACGATGGCCAGGGACGCGATGGAGTCGGCTCGGGTCCAGCCTGTGAGCATGATCACCACGGCAGCGACAACCACGGCGGCCGACCCCATCAGGTCGCCGAGCACCTCCAGGTAGGCGCCACGCAGATTCAGGCTCTCGTCCTTGCCACCGCGCAGGATGAGGAGACCGATCGCGTTCGCCACGGCACCCACCAGGGCGACGGCGAGCATCAGACCGGAGTCCACCTGCTCCGGCTGGCTCCACCGGTCGACGGCCCAGATCAGCACCCAGACCGCGACGCCGACCAGCAGCAGACCGTTGGTCATGGCGGCCAGGATCTCGACCCGCTGCAGCCCGAAGGTGCGGCTCGAGGTGGCGGGACGGGCGGCCAGGGAGACAGCCACCAGAGCGATCACCAGTCCGGTCGAGTCGGTCAGCATGTGGCCGGCGTCGGCGAGCAGCGCAAGCGAGCCGGACGCCAGCCCGCCGATCACCTGCAGGACGAGCACCCCGGCGTTGATGCCGAGGACGGCCACCAACCGTCGGCGGTGCTTGCCGGCAGCCGTACCGGTGCCGTGGTCGTGGCTGTGGCCGGTCACCGGGGGGCCGGTACTGGTGCCGACAACTCGACCCGGTTGGCCGGGCACAGGGTGACGGCGTCGCCGGTGGCCGCGAGCAGCCGTTCGGCCGATCCGAGCACTCCCATCAGCTCGGACTCGACGGCCAGGGAGTAGACCGAGCTGCGGCCGACGGTGCGCACCGACACCAGACCACAGTCCCGCAGACAGGCCAGGTGCGCCGAGGTCGTGCTCTGGGCCAGACCGAGGTGAGCGGTCAGGTCGACCACACGATGCTCACCGAGCGTGAGATGGCGCAGGATGGCCAGTCGGGCGGGGTCGGCCAGACTCCGGAACAGCGCCACCGCCACACTGACGTCGGTTTCCACCGCGTCCTCGACCGGACCGGCGTCGGGGCCCCTGATTCATCGTCACATATCGATGTAATCGCATCTGACCGCTCGGTGTCAAACGTCCGAGAGAATCAGGGCATGCCCGCCGAGCCCAGCCGCCGCCCGTCCCCCGACGACGGAATCCGCCGTGACCTCGCGAAGCAGGGCCGGCTGTGGGGGCTGTCACTGATCTGCGCGACGGTGGGCGCTGTCGTGGTGTGGCGGACTGATGAGCTGCTCCCGGGCATCGGCGCGTTCCTGATCACCCTGGTGGTGCTCGGATCGGGCTTGTACGCGTACGAACGCCGCCGTCGCTGAACTGCTCGGCGCGTACGAGTGGCCGCTAGTCGTACGAGAGCCCGTCGATCGACGCGTTCAAGACGTCGAGCGTCGCCTTGGGGGTGTCGTCGGGACGGCTGGAGAAGTAGACCGCGTAGTCCCCGTCGTCCACCGGCAGCACGACCACCAGCACCCGGTCGAAGCTGCTGGGCACGCCGGGCACCGTGTACCCGACGTTGCCGCTGACCAACGCGACCTGATGACCGTCGAGATCGGCCTGGTCGGTCGCCAGTTTGGCGAGGGTGGTGGTGCGGTTGTCGAAGGCGACGCTGCGGAACGTGGCGAAGAACGCCCGGGCCGTGGCCTCGGCGGTGGGGCGGGTGATTCCGTCGGCCACGGATCCGAACCCGGCGGTCGCCGTCCAGTCGGAGGTGCCTTCATAGTCGGGGTGCACGGGGGCACTGCAGAGGATCCCCGACGAGAGCAGGGGTGGTGTGCTGCCAGGCGTCTCCGGGCAGGTGTACGGCGTGCCCGGCATCCGGGTCGTGACCTCGGCGTACCGCACGATCCGGGTCGGCGCATCGAAGCTGACCGTCGGCGCCATCGCTGCCGGCGGGGGCAGGGCCGGGCCCGTCGGCAGCCGGTCCTCGGTGAGCGAGACGACCACGCTGACGACGACCAGCACGGCCACCACGGCGGCGATCACCACCCCGACGGCGGCCGGTACGGCGACGCCGCGACTCGGCTGCTGGGCGGTGGGCGCGGACACGACGGTCAGGATAGGCAATCGGAGGTCGAACGCGGGACGACAGTCGTGGGACGCTACCGTGATCCCGGTCCCCGATCCCGCCAGCGGGGCGCGAAGGCAGGAGGCCGCCGGTGCCGAAGACCGTCCCGACCGATGCGAGTGTGCCGGACTACCTCGCGGCCATCCCGGACGCTCGTCGGAGAGCCGACGCCCAGGTCGTCTGCGACCTGATGACCAAGGTCACCGGCGCACCCGCGGTGCTCTGGGGCTCCAGCGTCGTCGGCTTCGGCGAGCGGACGCTGACGATCGCCAGCGGCGCCTCCTATCCCTGGATGGAGGTCGGCTTCGCGCCGCGCAAGGCAGCCACGGTGGTCTACCTGATGGACGGATTCGAGGAGCGCACCGACCTGCTGGGCCGGCTGGGCCCGCACTCCATCGGCAAGGCCTGCCTCTACCTGAAGCGGGTCGCCGACGTGCACCTCGAGGTGCTGGAGGACCTGATCGCGGCGTCGGTGAACCAGGGCCGGACGGGCTGACGTGTCGGCAGCGACGGCACCAGACCGACTCAAGCCAGTCGCGCCCGGACGCGGCCTTCCATCATCTGCTGAAGGACGTCGACGGTTTCCGGCCGGAGGTCGACCTCGAGCGAGCGAGCGTGCGCCGCGAGCTGCAGAGTCAGCCGCTCGACCTCGGGATCGTTGCCGGCCCGGTGCTCGGTCTTGATGCGAGCCACGATCAGCAGCTCGTCGCCGGGCGCGGCGGCCAGGGCCCGAGCGGCGGCCCAGCGTGCCAGTTCGACATCGGAATCGGCGAGCGCACGGTCAGCGAGCTCGACGCCGATGTCGCGGATGACCGAGATCATGTCGGTGCGCAGGCCCTCCGCCCAGTGCCACTGCCCCGGGGCCGCGTCGGCAAGGGGAGCACCGCGGACGAGCTGGAGGGCGGCCTCCAGACCGCTCGAGCTCGTCCTGTTCACCCCGCGCCCGGTGAGGATCTGCAGGCGTTGCCAGTCCGAGCTCACCGCGGGGTGCAGCACGATCCGGCCGCTGTAGGCGTCCGGGAGATAGGGTTGGTCCGCCTCGTCCGCACCCAACCAGCTCCGCAGCCGACTCACGTTGGAGCGGCGGGTGCCCTCCGCCACCGCCAACGCCGTGCCCATCGCCTGAGCGGTGGTGCCCGGATGCTCGAGGATCCAGGCGCAGTACTCCAGGCACTGCTTGGCTGCCCGGGAGGGCGGCGCCCCGGCCGCACCTTCCAGCTCCAGCGGACCGATGAGCTGGAGGGTGGGATGACTGACAGCAGTCGCCGTGGTGGTGGTCTGCCGGTTCATCGCCCCTCCTTCTCGTTCGTCGTCCTCCGTGTCTTCCCCTCGGCCTGCTGCCCACCCCCCGAACCGCCGGCCGAGGTACGTGACGTTGTCCGGTGGATCTGGCTCGGCCGCCGACTCGGTGTCGAACCACCACGGTGCCGGCGTGGTGTCGGTCCGTCCGGTGGCCTCGACCAGATCGATGACGGCCGCCGCGGCCGGCGGGGTCAGTAGCTGGGGGGCGACGACGAGGCCGGAGGGCTCGATCCGGGCGATGGCGTCCGCGCCGTGGCCGGCGAGGACCATCCGACACGAGGCAGCCGTCAGGTCCACCCCGACCGCGGCGATGCTCACCGGCGGCTCGGAGAGCACCAGCGTGCGGAGGCGCTGCTGCTCATCGGTCGACAGAGGAACATCGATCAGCACGATGGTCGGCACCCAGGGATCGGCCAGATCGGGATCGATGCGGTGATCGGCGACTGACCTCCCGACCAGTTGAGTGCGCTGCGTCGCGGCACGCCGACTGAGCCGATCCAGCACCGGTCCGAGGGCGTCAGCGCGAGTCACGTTGTGCCGCCCCATCGCGTCGGGCAACCTCTCGCAGGTGCCGATCACGACCACCTCGAGCTCCTCGGCCCAGGGCGAGCAGGACAGCTCGAGCGCGATCGCGGCCAGGACCGCAGCGGCGTGCTCTCCGTCCTCCGCCTCGATCGAAGTGAGGCGCAACTGCTCGAGGTCGGCGACGACCTGACCGCCGTCGGCGGTCACCCCGAGGGTCACGAGGGCCGGATAGGGCCGCAGGGCATCGCGCAGTCCCGGGGTCGACCGCAACCGATCGACGTCACCCTCGAGGAGTCCCCACCGGGTGCCTTCGACGTGGAACCCGGGGGGCGCCTCGAGGCACGGTGCGGCCAGTTCCAGGTCGATGCGGTCACCGTGCACGCTCGCGGTGAGCACCTGAGGCAGCACTGCACCGGTCCGGTGGCAGTGGGCGGCGATCGCCCTGGTCGCCAGGTCGAGGGTGCGCAGGCCCATCGGCTGCTGGCGACGACCGAGGTGCGCCTCGGCCAGCTGGGCGGCAGGCGATGGCTGCTGGATGCGTCGACCCACCGGTCGGTTCTGCAGCTGTGTGCGACGACGGAGGCCCACTCCTGAGACCACCGCCGCCGCCAGCAGACCGCCGACCCCAGCCAGTCCTGCGACCAGGGGGTCGACTGCTGCCACCGCGTCGGGCACCGGCCCGTCCTGGGCGGCGACCGAACCGGAACCCTCCGGCGCCGATGGCGGGGTGGTGACCGACCCGGGCGTCGCAGGCGGCTCCGTCGCTGGACCCCGATCCCGTGGACGTGGCAGGGCGCCGGGCTCGCCCGCGGTCGGTCCGGGATCGTCGGCACGCCGCGCGTCGGTCCCTGCGCCCGGCTCGGCCCGGCTCGTCGAGTCCGCCTCCGGCTGGGCGACCTTCTTCGGCTTCGCCGCCGCCGCGGGCGCTTTCGGCAGCACCAGGGTCAGGCCGACCGGCAGGTCGTCTGGATCGTCGAGCTGGAACCTGTTGGTCTCGTACACCTCCGGCCATCGATCGGCGTCGGACCACAGCCGGTCGGCGATCGAGGACAAGGTGTCCCCCTGCTCCACCACCACGGTCCGTCCCGCCGGTGCCTGATCGACGTCGGGAATCAACAATCGCCATCCGGGCGCCAGTCGATCGGGACCACCGGTCAGGAGGTCTGGATTCGCGGCGGCGATCTTCCGCCACTCGCGCCCCTCGCCGTAGAAGCGCTCGGCCAACGACCAGAGATCGTCGCCGCGCTTCACCGTGTACCGGGTGACATCTGTCGGGGGCAGCGCAACCGACGCGCGCTCGACATCGGCCGAGGGGACAAATCCCGCCATCGGCGCCGGAGCGGTCGCCGGCCCGTCAACGGATCGGCTGACACCCTCGACGTGGTCTGCCGCCGACGTCGGTCGGGCCGGGGAGGCATGACTCAGCTGCGGGGTGACGACGACGAGAGCGACGACGGCCACCACGAGTCCGGACGCCACCCGCTGAGGTGCAGCGAGGCCCGGCAGCCGGATACGCACGCGCTGACGGGACACCACCGCAACGATCTCGACGATCACGGAGACGACGAACACTGCCCAGGCGATCCAGGCCACGATCGAGACCAGGCCCACCAGGATCGATCCGTCGTCGGGGCGGGTCAACCCACCGATCAGCCGGTCCCAGTCGAGATCGGACGGCAGCGGGTTGCCCACGAAGATCACCAGGAACGCCGGCACGGCGACCAGAACCACCGTCAGCGCCAGCAGCGCCGCGAGACCCCTGATCACCCGCATGATCGAGTCCTCTTCCCACGGCTCATGCTCGTCCTCCCTGTCGGCGACACCGGGCGCTTCCCACTCTGCTCGACCACGAGCTGGCATGGGGACCTGAGATGTTGTCCATCCGCAGGAGGTGTTGTCCGTTCATCGTCAGACCTCGAACAGCAGGGTCAGCATGGCGGCGCCGAGGAAGATCATCCCGAAGATCAGCGCCGGGATCGTCATGTAGATCGTCATTCCTTCAGCGGCCGCTCCGGCGGCGATCTGCTCCCTCGTCAGGTGCGCGTTCCGCAGTTCCTTGACTCGAGCACGCAACGTCCCGGACAGCGCGGCACCGCTCTCGTCGAGCTGCATGATGTCGGCCACGTCCTTCAGCTCCGGTAGCTCCAGCTCCTCGGCGAGGCGACGGAGCTCACCGTACGGTGACTGCTGCTCCAGTCGTGCGCGCTCCAACGCCGTTCGGATCTGAACGAACAGCGGGACGTCGCTCAGTGCCGCGGCCGACTGCAAAGCCTCCGTCGCCGAGGCGTTGGCGAGCCGCTCCAGGGTGACCAGGTCGATGTAGACCAGCAGCGACTCCACGGCCCGAGACTGGCTCGCCTTTCCGGACCGTCGCAGCAGAAGATCGGGAACGAAGAAGCCGAGCACGAGTCCGGTGAGCGCGAAACCGGCTGGCCACCAGGAGGGACGTCCGGTCATCCAACCCCACCCGAAGCCGATCAGGGCCGGAAGGATCGCTCCGACGATCGCCATCACGACCTTGTCGGCGTAGAACTCAGCGATCGGCTTGTCCTGGAGTCGAAGCAGCTGCCGTTGTCTCGGTGTCAGCGGGACGGGCGAGCGTCGGTAGACGTGCATGCCCAGGCGCTCGGACGCCGACCCCGCGGCCGTCTCGATCCGGATGAGATCGGCGGGCGACTGGTCACCGCCGAGACGGTCCAGCGCGGGCTGCAGGCCAGGGGGCGCGGGCACCAGAGCGGCCACCACCGCCACCAGGCCACCCAGGATGAGCATGCCTGCGAGCAGGATCAGTGACACGGTCATGAGCGGAGTCCCTCCGAAGTGAGGAGCGATTCCGGGCGACACGTTCTTCGTCGTACGGCATCGTGAGCGAACGAGTGAGACCCTCCGGAGCTCCGGACTGCGGAGCGCGGAGCGCGACCATCTGAGAGCGTCATGCGCGCACCTGTCTGCGGACGAGGACACGATCCCGTGGCGACTGCTTCGCTCGCCGTCGCAGGAGCACCAACGAACCGATGTAGCACACGATCAGCACCGACAGCACGACCTGACCCACGGGGGTGCGGTAGGCCGCGAAGAAGCCCGGCGACAGGGCGAAGATGCCGACCAGGGTGACCATGGTGATGACGGTGACCTGGCGGACCACGACATACGGCTTGTTGCGCTCGGTCTCGATCAGCCGGCGTCCGCGAAGCTGATCCTGGATGGACTCGGCCAGCTCACCGAGCGTGGTGGAGGCTCCGACCGCACCCCGGTCAGCGGCCAGCATCAGCGCCGCCACCACCGGATCGGCGTCGGCCGAGTCCAGGTCGTCGGCGAGACACTGCAGAGCCTCGTGGGTGTTCCAGCGGTTGTCCAGCCGGCTGACGAGAACCCCGACCTCGTCGGCGATCACCGGTGGCGCGGTACGGCGAGACATCCTGATCGAGTCGGTGACCGAGCGACCCGTGCTCAAGGTCGCAGCGAGACCGCGCACCCATCGGTCGAGGCCTTCGAGCAGCTGGACGTCGCGCGCCTGGGGCAGGCTCAACAGGTACGGCATTCCGAGGGCGAGCAGGGGCGCGACCACCACGGCGACCACCCAACCGCTGGCGGCGGCGACGATCAGCCCGAGCAAGGTGCTGCCGAGCAGCACGAGGTCGCGACGGCGACCCCGCGGACCGGCCGGGCGACGTGTGAGCCGGGCCCAGGCCGAACGGCCATCCGTGCGCCGGCGTACCGGTGGGGGAGTCCAGATCCGCAGCGTGCCGGCGACCGCCAGCACTACCCCGCCGACCAGCAGCAGACCGGCAACGGCCGCGATCTCCGTCGTCATGCTCGCCGTTCCCGATCCGCGAAGATGTCGCGGTGGAAGGGCAGCAGCTCGGCCTCGAAGTCGGCGTCCGGCAGGAACCCGGCGGGCCGGCTGGCGGTACCGGTGGCGTGGTAAGCCAGATGGGTTACCGGCCGTCCGCTCTCGATCGCCCGGGTCACCTGTCTGATCTCCGAGACGAAGCGGCGACGAACACCGCCCTTCCAGGTGTCGTCCTCCAGCCGCACGAACACGAACAGGGCGATGTTGTGCGCGATCTGCCGGTAGGCCTCGTCCACGGTCAGCACGCCGCCCTGCGCCACCCGCGACGCGAGTCGGTCGATCGCGGATGAGGCCGAGTGGGAGTGGGTGGTGGAGAGCGTTCCGGTGCCCGCCTGCATGGCCTCGAACATGGCCGCCGCCTCGGTGCCGCGGACCTCACCGACCACTAGCCGCGAGAGGTTCTGCCGCAGTGCCTCGGGCATCAGGTCGGCCACCGAGAAGTCGCCGACGGCGATCCCACCATTCGTCTCGCCATGGCCCACCCTGGCCTGCAGGGCCAGGATGTTCTCTCGTCCGGGCTGCAGGTGCGTCATCAGCTCGTAGTCGGTCTCGATGGTGCCGAACCGCTCGTTCTCGGGGATGGCGTTGATCAACGCCCGCAGCAGGGTGGTCTTGCCCGCCCCTTGATCACCGGAGATCACCATCGACTTACGAGCCAGTACGGCGGCGTCCAGGAACTCGGCGACCTCGATCGGCATCAGTCCACCTGCGGACAGATCGGCCAGGGTCACATCGGTCAGGATGTGCTGCCGGATCACCACGCTGGGTCGGTGGGACAGACCGAAGCCGATGGCGTGCAGTCGGAAGCGGTCCCCGAGGGCAAGGGTCATCGTCGGGTGGGTGTCGTCGAACGGCCGGGACGGCTGGTTGTTCTGGCCCAGGAAGCGGATGGCCTCGACCAGCTCGTCATCGGTGTCGGCGACCGGAGGCATCTTCTCGCGCCGACCGTCGCCGTACTGGACGACGACCGAGTTCCAGCCATGGATCTCGATGTTCTCGACGTCCGGCAGATCGAGCAGGGGTTGCAGGCGGCCATAGCCGAAGACCGCGTTCTCCACTGCCTGCACGTACGCGTGCTCCCGTTCGGTGGACCACAGGTCGGCGCCGTCTCGGTGCAGCGCTCGGACGTGATCCGCGACGATCCGGCGAATCAGCGACCTGCCGAGCAGCAGACGGTCGTCCGCGGTCAGCGGGCGCCCCGTCCGTCGGGCCTCCGCTTCGGATTCGTCGGTGATCGCCTCGGAGGCCCGCCGCCGCAGCTCGACCACCTGGGGCCACTCGATCAAGGCGTCCGTCAGCTGATCGACGAACCCGCGGACCTCGGTGTAGGCGAACACCCCGAAGCCGTCACCGGGATCGGGGGTCGCGGCCGCACCGGCTCGGCGGCGTCGCCCCTTCCTCGAGATCTCCGGCTCGAGGTCGGCCAGCACCGGGACGTCGGTCAGCCGGCGCGGCGGCTTGGCGTGGTCGTCCATGATCATCCCCTGACCAGCTCGGCCGAACGCTCGAACCGTGCGCCCAGCTGAGCGGCGGTGGCGTGCAGCGATCGGGCGAGCTTGGAGCTGTCGAACTTGCGGCTGCGTGGTGCCCCGTCGGACAGGTGCCTGGCGGTGTCTTCGTCGTCGGCGATCTCGGCGATGACAGGAACACCGAGCGACTTGCCGATCTCGCGGGCACTGTACGGCTGGCCGCCACCCACCAGGATCAGTCCGAGATTCCGCGCGCTGGCCTGGAGTCGCGGATGCTCCCGCAACGCCAGCAGATGGACCCGGGCCGAGACGATCGATCGTAGGTCGCTCCGCAGCACGAGGACGGTGAGGTCGGCCCGCTCGACGAGGGCCGTGGGAAGCCCGTTGTGACTGAGCCGACCGGCATCGACGACGACGTCGAAACCATGATCATCGAGTGCCACGAACGACTCGGTCAGCTCGGGCCAGACATGGGCGAACAGTCCGGCACTGCTCGGACGGGCGAAGCCCGGGAGGAAGAGTCGGCTCGTCGTCTCGTCATCGGTCAGCGGCACGGACTGGTCGATCACGACCTCGGTGAGCGGACGTCGGTCGCGATGAGCCTCCGCCACGCGAAGCAGTCCCTTACCCTCCGCGCTGGTGCCCGCCAGGTAGCCGGCGAGCACCGCCTGGTGAGCGCCCGGGTCGCAGTCGGCCAGCAGCACCGACCGCGGCCAGCAGAGGGCGAGCCCGACGCCGAGAGTCGTGACGCCGGGAGCTCCGGAGGCCGACGCCAGCAGCAGGATGGCCACGTCGTCACCGCCCCGCGTCGCGTACGACCGAGAGGCGATCCTGAGCGGCCAGCAGCGCGATGGTCGGAGCTTGAGCGGCGGGCACGTCGACATCGACGAAGAGTGAACCGGCATCCGGACCCGGCTGGGACGAGACGGCGCGCGCCGCGAACGTCTTCCCCGCATAGGGATCGGCGGCGCCCGGTTGAGCATCTGCCGGTGGCAGGGCGACGAGCCGGAGCGGTGCACCGGGCACCAGGAAGTCCGCCGGGGCCCGACCGCCGGCCAGCCTCATCCCGACCACCGCGCGTTGCGCGGCCGGGAGCGCGGCCGTGGTGACGGCGGACGGCGCCACCAGAGACCCGTCGACCAGGTCGTACGCCGCCCGCTGGCCCACGAGCGAGCCAGCTTGATCGGCCGGAACCGTCGGCAAGGTCGGGTCTCCGCTGAGGGTGATCGCGGTGAGGTCACCGGCCTCGATCACTTCGCCCCGGTAGACGGTGGCGGCCATCGCCACCACGGCGCTCTCGGTGGCGACACGGGCGTAGATCACGTACGAGAGCAGCCCGCCGAGGCAGACGGCGATGACACCCAGGGCAATCCACTTGGGGTTGCGGCGAGCCGGCAGCCGCGGCGCCTCAGGCGTGCGGGGAACCTCGTCGACCGGCTCCTTCGTCGGCAGGCGGGGCCGCATGAGCCGGCGTCCGGCGCGTGGTGGGCTGTCGATGCTCATGAGGTTTCCTGGAGGGTTGGGATTCAACGAGTTTCGCGGGGTCCGACGGCGTTGGACCGGGCAGTTCCGCTGGCCGACACCGAGTCGACACCGATCAGCGAGAGGAAGAGGGTGGGCTCGCTGGCGCGAGTGGTGACGGTGACCACCCCGTTGCTCACCGTGGCCGAACCGCTCACCCCTGGTTGACCGGCGAGGAAAGCCCGGGCGGCCCGGAGCGAGGCGTCGGCCGGATTCGCTGCCGCGAGGGACTGGGTGACTCCGGCGTTCGTCGCGGCCCGGGCAGCACCGGCCGCCGCCGTCTCGGCCCGGCTGGCGGCCGCGATCTTCTGGCCGCCGTCGATGACCAGGCCGGCGGTCATGATGATCGCCGCGAAGACCACCGTGATGAAGACACTCACCGACTGGCCGCGCTGGTCGCGCAACGGGCAGGTCATCAACGCGCCCGGTAGGTGTCGAGGGCGGCCCCGCCCTGGCTGCGGACGGTGATGCTGCCAGGCATGCCGGGCAGGCTCAAATCGGCGAACGGCACTCGGCAGCTGATGGACGCGGTGACCGTGGCCGGGGTGCCTACCGGTATGTCGAAGGCCGAGGTGTCGACCGACACCGAGTCGTCGGCGCAGCCGAGACCGTCGGTCGACAGGACACGATGTGCCACGCGGGTGCCGGCGTCACGCGCCTCACCCGACGACCGGGCGAGACTCGCGGCGCGAGCGGCCGCCTGTGAGGCCTCCACCACGGTGGCCCGGGCGAACCACAGCCGCCCGCCGGCGACGAGCAGCCCCAGCATGAGCACGATCACCGGCACGAGGACGACGAGCTCGACCGAGGCGGCTCCCCGCTGATCGCGAGCCGTGGGCCGGCGACCGGTACCTGCGGACAGGATCATGGTCGCGTCACCCGCTCCAGAGGTGCCGAGGCTGTCTCGTGGATCCGGCCGAGGGGGAGGTCGAGCAGGGTCGGGGCGTTCCCGGCCACCGTGACGTCGGCGACTGTCGAGCTGGTGGACACCTGTACGTCGACGGCCGTCAGCCCACCGCTCCGGGCAATTCCCTCGGCGATCTGACGGGCCTCGGCCGCGCTCCCGTAGCTTCCGCTGGCCGCGTCGGCCGCCACGTTGGCTGCTCGGTTGGCGACGTTGTGGCCGTGGACCCAGATACCGGCCTGGATGACCCCGAGACTGACGAGCAGCAGCAGCGGCCAGATCAGCGCGAACTGTGCAGACTCTGTGATCCCCCGTTGGCTGCGTGGCGGGCTGGTGGCACCTCGCCGGCTGCGCGACCGCGGCTGGCACGATGGCATACCCACAACTCAGCTGGGAAGTCGGCTCAACACGAAGGCCCGGATCGCCGCCACGATCGCGACCGCGATCGCCACCGCACCGGCGATCAGGATCGCGTTCTCGGCCGACTGGCTGAGTCCGCGCTCATCGTGTGGCCGCGGGCTCTTCACCATGATCAGCAGACCGACGAGGGTGTGTATCAGCTGGGCGCGCTTCATCGGGGACTCCTCTGTGCCGGTGCCCGCGAGTCCTCATACTGAGAGTTGGCCGAGCGCCACTGTGCTCTACCTGGGGGTAGGCGAGCGAAGATACCGAAATGCTTCGGGATCCCACGAATCTTGGGAGCGCTTCCACACTCCCACCCGGCGCTCATTGTGGCGGGAATCACATCAGCCATCGGCGTGTCGCTTCCCTGCGGCGTCTGATTGCTGCCTGAGCGGGCATTCGGTACGGGTGGAGAACAGAATGCTTCGCTCACGCGAACCTCACCAGGTCGGTCGAGTGCTCGGCTAGGCGGCGGACCACCGTGCTGCATCGCTGCCGCACCGCCTCCGGCGAGGTCAGCAGCCGCCGCGCCGCCTCGCCACTGGACAGTCCATCGGCGTACACCGTGCCCAGCAACGCGCCGGCGTCAGCGTCGATGAGCTCGAGCTCGAGCGCAGCCCTGATGATGTCGCCCGCCGTCAGCATCGACACGTCCCGACCATGGTCGACCTCGCCACGGGCCAGCTGTCGGTCGACCAGCTCTGCGAAGCCGGTGCCGGGTGGCCACGGCGTCGCCCGAAGGTCTCGCCACTTCTCCCGCCGCGCCAGCTTGCGGGCGTCGAGGGCGAGGTTGCCGGCGATGTGTGTCGGTCGTCGATCGATCGGATAGGTCCGGATCCGCTCCCACATCGCCACCACGTACGCGTGTGTCCCCGTCCCGGGATCACCGTTGGCCATCAGCACGACCTTGCCGAGCATCGCCTGCAGGACGGTGCGCGCCGCCAGCAACGAGCCGTCCGCGGACTCCCGCAGCAGGGCACCGAGCACACCGTCGGGGTCGACGCGGATGGCGGCCAGGACTGCCGTCAGATCGGCGCGGCCGCGCAGGACCCCGTTGCGTGCTGCCCAGCCGGCCACCTCGTCGGCATCGTCGAGCAACGAGGCCCACTCGGCGTTCAGGTCGGCCACGATCCGCTCCGGCTCGCGGGTCCAGGCGCTGCCCCGACGTGTCATGCCCTGCTCCTCTGCTCGATGTGCGACTCACGATGTCGGGCAGGTGTTGGCCAGGGTGTCTACCGCCCCACCTCCGGTGTTGTCCGAAACCGACGGATGTCGTCGGTTTCCGTACAGAGCCAGGAACTACTTTGCCGGGGTGGACGTACTTGTCAGACTCGAGCCCTGACCGACACCTCCGCCCCAGGACGAGCTCAGTACCGCCGAGCGCTTCGCCCAGCGGTCCCGGCGTGCCGCCCGCTGGTACGCCCTCTGTCTCCTCCTCTACGCCGTCGGCACGTTCGTCCTCGCCCTGGTGATCGGGATCGTGCCCGGACCACTCGGAGTCAGCGCGGTGATGGCGGTCTGGCTGGTTCTCCTGGTCGGGCTCACCCTCTACCAGCGCCGGCAGCAGGCCCTGATCAGGCGGTTCGCCGCCCTGCACGCGATCGTCATCATGACCTGGGCGTCACTGTGGATCATCACGGTGATCATGGGCACCTTCTTCTTCATCGGTGACCTGTCCTGGTGGGTGCCGGCCGGCATCGTGACGGCGCTGCCGACCCTGATCGGGGCACTGGTCGTCTTCCACCAGACCCGCTGATGCCCGGCGATCACCGCGCGCGCCGTCGTCAGCCACCGAGGTCGTCGACCCCCGGCCACGGCGGGGCTGGCAGCTCCAGGGCCCGTCCCAGACGCGCGAGGTAGCCCCGGCGCTCGACCTCGACGACGCCCAGGGTGGCCAGGTGGTCGGTGCGCCACTGCACATCCAGCAGCCGATCCGCTCCTCCGGCCGCCTGCAGCCGCCCCACCAGCGCGACCAGTGCCACCTTGGACGCGTCCCGGCCGATCACCGGGTCGTGGAACATCGACTCCCCCGCGAACAGACCACCGAGGCTGACCCCGTACAGCCCGCCGGCCAGCTCGCCGTCCCGGGTCCAGGCCTCCACCGAGTGCACGACGCCCTCGCGGTGCAGCTGCGTGTAGATGGTCCGGATGTCCGCGTCGATCCAGCTGCCCGGTCGCCGCGGATCGGCACAGCGATCGAGCACCTGAGCGAAGGCGGTGTCCACCCTGATCTCGTACCGGCCGAGCATCTTGCGCAGGGATCGCGGCACGCGCAGCTCGTCGAGGGGCAGGATCCCGCGGTCCAACGGTGACCACCAGCCCATCAGCCGGCGACGGACCGGCATCGGGAACACCCCGTTGCGGTAGGCGTCCAGCACCATCGCGGCGTCGACCTCGCGCGAGACCCCGATCAGGTCGTCGTCGCGCCACCGGCTGGGCGGACCGAACGGGGAGGACTCCACCGGCCCAGTCTGCCGTCACCGCGCACTCAGGGGGCGGCCAGGGGAAGACCGGGGTGGCCCGGCGGTCCGCGCACGTACGCTGGGTTCACGCCAAGCCCGGGAGGTTCGATGCCGTCTGCCCAAGACGTCGGCAGATTGTTCGCTCGTGGCCTGCCCGTGGCGACCCGGATGATGACCCCGCAGGTCGCCGGCGGCGCATTCCGCCAGGTGCTCGAGATCGCCATCGACGGGACCGCGAAGCTGCCCGGCGCCAAGGCCCACGCCTCCCGGCAGTTCCAGCGGCACGGTGGCGCTACCGACCCGGCGATCGACGGCATCATCGACTTCCACGTCAAGATGGCCGGCGCCCAGGGCTTCGTGACCAACCTCGGCGGACTGGCCGCGCTCCCGGTGATGTTGCCCGCCAACCTGGCCGGCGTTGCCGTCGTCCAGACCCGGATGGTGGCCGCGCTGGCCCACCTGCAGGGCTACGACCTGGACGACAACCGCGTCCGTACGGCGCTGATCATGTGCCTGCTCGGTGGCGAGCAGGTGGCCAAGAAGATCCTCGCCGGCAAGCTGCCCACCTCACCGCTCGCCGTGGCCACCGCGCCGATGTTCGACCCGCACCTCGACCAGACGGTCGCCGAAGAGGTGCTGTCCGACCTGATCCAGCGGGTGGGCGGCAAGAACCTGGCTCTCAGCGTCACCCGGCGGCTGCCCATCCTCGGTGGCGGGGTCGGTGCGGTGATGGACGGCATCGCCACCCACCAGATCGGCAAGTACGCCAAGGGCGAGCTCGTCATCCGCCGCACCCTCACCGCCTGAGGTCTCGCCCGGTCCTCTTCGGTGATCGACTTGCCGTTCCTCGGTCCACGGACTTACGTTAGGCCAGGCTCACCTAGGCGAGCCGCGGACAGCCGACGCCACGGGGGCTCTCGACGCCGCTGAGCACGAGGACCGTCCATGCTGGCCAACTACCTCATCGGCCTGCGCGAGGGGCTGGAAGCCGCTCTCGTCGTCAGCATCCTGGTGGCGTACCTGGTCAAGACCGACCGACGGCATCTACTGCCGCGGATCTGGCTCGGCGTCGGCATCGCGGTCGGCATCTCGTTGCTGTTCGGCGCCCTGCTCACGTTCGGTCCGAAGGGACTCACCTTCGAGGCCCAGGAGGCGATCGGCGGCGCCCTGTCGATCGTCGCCGTCGGCTTCGTCACCTGGATGATCTTCTGGATGGCCAGCGCCGCCAAGAGCATGTCCGGTGAGCTGAAGGCCCAGGTGGACAAGGCCGCCGACGCCAAGCCGTGGTCGCTGATGGTCGTGGCCATGCTGGCCGTCGGTCGCGAAGGTCTGGAGACCGCCCTGTTCATCTGGGCCGCGACCCAGGCCAGCACCCGGGGGGTCGGCAGCGACACCGTACCGCTGCTCGGGGCGCTGCTCGGTCTGCTCACCGCGGTGCTGCTCGGCTATCTCTTCTACAAGGGCGCCGTGCGGATCAACCTGACCAAGTTCTTCACCTGGACCGGGGCGTTCCTGATCATCGTGGCGGGCGGGGTGCTCGCGTACGGGATCCATGACCTCCAGGAGGCGGGAATCCTGCCGGGGCTCAACAACCTCGCCTTCGATGTCAGCCACATCGTCCCGCCCACCTCGGTGCCCGGCACGCTGCTCAAGGGCATCTTCAACTTCTCCCCCGCCACCACCTGGCTCGAGGCGACCGCCTGGGTGCTGTACGTGGTGCCGACCATGATCCTCTTCCTGCGCCGCATCCGGCAGCGTAGTAACCCCGTCAAGCCGGCCGCCGCGGCCGTCCCTGCGTCAGGAACCCACCGATGACCCCGTCCCTCACGCGCCGCGCCGGTTCCCGTGCGCTCGCCACGGCCGCCGCGCTGACCCTCGGCCTGCCACTGCTGGCCGCCTGCACCGACAACGCGCCGGCGTCCGATGGCGCATCGGCCGATCCGCGCGCCCTGACCGTGACCGCCACCGACACGGCCTGCGAGGTCTCGGCGGCGACCGCGCCATCGGGCAACCTGCGCTTCAGCGTCACCAACACCGGCAGCAAGGTGAACGAGTTCTACCTGCTCGCCGAGGACGGTCTGCGCATCGTCGGCGAGGTCGAGAACATCGGCCCGGGCTTGACCCGCGAGCTGGTCCTGCAGGCCGCCCCCGGCACGTACTTCACCGCCTGCAAGCCCGGCATGGTCGGCGACGGCATCCGGGCCGAGTTCACCGTCAGCGACTCCGGCGAGACACTGGCCCCGAACGAGGACGAGCAGGAGCTGGTCGCGCAGGCCAACACCCTCTACGCCGCGTACGTCCGCGACCAGACCGACCAGCTGCTGGCCAAGACACAGGAGTTCACCACGGCGTTCACCGCCGGTGACTTCGATCTGGCGCGGGAGCTCTATGCGCCGGCCCGCGTGCACTGGGAGCGGATCGAGACCGTGGCCGAGTCCTTCGGCGACCTCGACCCGGAGATGGACGCCCGTGAGGCCGACCTGGAGCCCGGTCAGGAGTGGACGGGCTGGCACCGGATCGAGAAGGACCTGTGGCCCCAGCGGGCCGAGGGCTACACGGCGATGACCGAGGCCGAGCGGTCGGAGTACGCCGACAACCTGCTGGCCAACACCGAGACGCTCTACGAGCGGACCCGGGACATGACCTTCACCGCCGACCAGATCGCCAACGGCGCCAAGGGCCTGCTGGACGAGGTGGCGACCGGCAAGGTGACCGGCGAGGAGGAGTACTGGTCGCGGACCGACCTGTGGGACTTCCAGGCCAACGTCGACGG
>DATDAP010000440.1:0-8165 GCA_036525335.1 Microlunatus sp.
GGAGGGGACCACCTCTGAGACCCAGTCGAAGACGAAAGAGTAGGTCAGGCGTGTACGCGATCGTGCGCAGTGGCGGCCGGCAGCACAAGGTGGCCGTCGGTGACGTCCTCGACGTCGACCGGCGGGCCGAGGAGCCCGGGAGCAGCGTCGAGCTGACCCCGCTGCTGGTGGTCGACGGCGACACCGTCACCTCCGACGCGGCCGGTCTGGCCGGAGCCAAGGTGACCGCCGAGATCCTGGCGCAGACCAAGGGTCCGAAGATCCGGATCCTGAAGTTCAAGAACAAGACCGGCTATCGCAAGCGCCAGGGGCACCGCCAGCGGTACACCCAGGTCAAGGTCACCGGGATCGAGAGCTAGACCGAGCAGCTAGGAAAGCAACTGAGATGGCACACAAGAAGGGCGCGTCCTCGACCCGCAACGGTCGCGACTCCAACTCCCAGCGGCTGGGTGTGAAGCGGTTCGGCGGTCAGCAGGTCAACGCCGGCGAGATCCTCGTCCGCCAGCGGGGCACCCACTTCCACCCCGGCGACGGCGTCGGCCGTGGTGGCGACGACACCCTGTTCGCCCTGGTCGAGGGCAAGGTCGACTTCGGCACCCGCCGTGGCCGCCGGGTCGTCAACATCCTGCCGGGCGAGGCCGTCACCTCGGCTTAGGTCCACACTCCCGGTCGCTGACCGGACCACACACCTACCGACAGAGGGTGGCCCAGATCTGGGCCACCCTCTGTCACGTTTTCGTACGAGAGAGATGAGGCGAGCCCGTGGCGATTCCCACCTTCGTCGACCGGGTGACGTTGCACGTGTACGGCGGCAACGGCGGCCACGGCTGCGCGTCGGTGCACCGGGAGAAGTTCAAGCCGCTCGGTGGGCCGGACGGCGGCAACGGCGGCCACGGCGGATCGGTGATCTTGAAGGTCGACACCGGCCTGACCACCCTGGTCGACTTCCACCGCCAGTCCCATCGGCGGGCCGACAGCGGCATCCCGGGTAAGGGCGACCACGCCAACGGCGCCAACGGCGAGGACATCGTGCTCGCCGTGCCCGACGGCACCGTGGTCAGCGACGCCGACACGGGCGAGACCCTGGCCGACCTGACCGGCCACGGCACCGAGGTGGTGGTCGCCGCCGGCGGCCGGGGCGGGCTCGGCAACGCGGCCCTGGCTTCGTCCTCGCGCAAGGCACCCGGCTTCGCCCTGCTGGGGGAAGAGGGCGACACCCGTACGGTCACCCTCGAGCTCAAGGTGGTCGCCGACGTGGGTCTGGTCGGCTTCCCCAGCGCCGGCAAGTCGTCGTTGGTGGCGGCGATCTCCCGCGCTCGGCCGAAGATCGCGGACTACCCGTTCACCACGCTGATCCCCAACCTCGGGGTGGTGGTCGCGGGGGAGACGACCTACTCCGTGGCCGACGTGCCGGGCCTCATCGAGGGGGCGTCCGAGGGTCGTGGGCTGGGTCATGACTTCCTGCGCCACATCGAGCGGTGTGCCGCGATCGTGCACGTCCTGGACTGCGCCACCTTCGAGCCCGGGCGTGACCCGGTCACCGACCTGGACGTGATCGAGGCCGAGCTGACCGCCCACGGTGGACTGGACGACCGGCCGCGGCTGGTCGCGTTGAACAAGGTCGACGTTCCCGACGGCGCCGAGCTGGCCGAGATCGCCCGGCCCGAGCTCGAGGCGCGCGGCCTGCGGGTGTTCGAGATCTCGACCAAGTCCGGGACCGGGTTGCAGGGTCTGATCTTCGCCATGGCCGAGATCGTCGCCCGGCGACGCGCTGCCCAGCCGCCGCCCCCGCCGGCCCGGATCGTGCTGCGCCCCACCCCGGTCAGAGGGGCCGACGAGTTCACCATCCGGAGAGAGAACGAGCTGTGGCGCGTGCAGGGCGCCAAGCCCGAGCGCTGGGTCAGACAGACCGACTTCGCCAACCCGGAGGCGGTGGGCTATCTGGCCGACCGGCTGAATCGGATCGGCATCGAGGACAAGCTGCTGCAGCTCGGCGCCCAGGCCGGTGAGGGGGTGGCGATCGGCGGCGAGGACGCGGTCGTCTTCGACTTCCGGCCGCAGATCGACATCGGTGCGGAGATCCTCAGCCGCCGCGGGGAGGACCAGCGCTTCACCGAGGAACGGCCGGCCGCCATCCGGCGTCGGGAGAAGGACGAGGCCTACCACTCCGAGGACGAGGACGGGATCGCGTTCAACGACAACTGGTCCGATGACGACTGACGCCGGGCCCGACTCCGCGGGTGATACATCACCCGCGGAGTCGGGATCGGTGGAGCGGGAGACCGTACGGCCAGGGATCACGCGGCCGGAGATCGCCGGGGCTCACCGGATCGTGGTCAAGGTCGGGTCGTCCTCGTTGACCACCCCGACCGGCGGGATCGACCCGGGCCGGATCCAGGAGCTGGTGGACACCCTGGCCGTTTCTCGTACGGCGGGCCGCGAGGTCGTCCTCGTCTCCTCCGGGGCCATCGCCGCGGGTCTGTCACCGCTGGGACTGAAGACTCGTCCGCGCGACCTGGCCACCCAACAGGCCGCGGCGTCGGTGGGTCAGGGCCTGCTGATGGGCTACTACACCCACCTGTTCGCCGCCCACGGGATCGAGGTCGGCCAGGTGCTCCTCACGGTGGACGACGTCACCCGGCGCGGCCACTACCGGAACGCCTACCGCACCTTCGGTCGGCTGCTCGAGCTCGGCGTGATGCCGATCGTGAACGAGAACGACACCGTGGCCACCCACGAGATCCGCTTCGGTGACAACGACCGGCTCGCCGCCCTGGTCGCGCACCTGGTGCACGCCGACGCGTTGATCCTGCTGAGCGACGTCGATGCCCTGTACACCGGGCACCCGAAGCTGCCCACGTCCCGGCGCATCAGCGACGTGTACGCGGACGAGGATCTGATCGGGATCGACATCTCGACGCGCGGCACCGCGGTCGGCACCGGGGGCATGATCACCAAAGTGGATGCGGCCAAGATCGCCACCTCCGCGGGGATCCCGACCGTGCTGACCTCGGCCGCGCAGGTGTCCGGAGCCGTCCGCGGCGAGCCTGTGGGCACCGTCTTCCACCCGACCGGCAAGCGCCGGCCCACCCGGCAGCTGTGGCTCCGGCACGCCTCCGACGCCCGCGGTGAGCTGGTGCTCGACGACGGGGCCGTCCGCGCGGTGGTCACCCGGAACGCCTCTCTGCTGCCCGCGGGGGTGACCGCGGTACGCGGCCGGTTCACCGCCGGCGAGGCCGTCGACCTGGTCGACCTGCAGGGGCACGTGGTGGCCCGCGGACTGGTGAACTTCGACGCCGACGAGATCCCGGCACTGCTGGGCAAGACCACCCAGCAGATCGTCGCCGAGCGGGGCAGCGGCTACGACCGTACGGTGGTGCACAAGGACGCCCTCGTGGTGATGGACCCGGTGGCTCCCGACCACTGAGCGGGCTGCCGGTCTACGGCTCGCCGACCCGCGCCGCCGATCCTGCGCCGACGAGCACTCACCCTGGCGCCACGCGTCGTCCGACTCTCGTGGTTCACCCGGTCTGGATGATGCGCCACGGGGCGGCGCAGGAGATCGTCGGTGGATGGTCCCTGACCCCGTGATCTCGTCAGGCCGTAGAGCTGTGGTGTCCCATGTCTGACGCGACCGACTCCACTGCCGACGCGTCGCCGGCCGCCGGCCGACCTGATCCTGCCGCAGCGGCCATCGACCCGGTCGCTGTGATCCGTTCCAAGCCGTACATCGCCGCTCTGGTGCTCGCCGCCCTCCTCGGCGCGCCGATCTCGGCCATCGCCTACGGCTTCCTGGCGTTGGTCGCCGTGATGCAGAACGTCGTCTTCAGCGACCTGCCCCGCCAGCTCTTCGCCGGTTCGGTCCCAGCCTGGTGGCCGGTCCCGTGGTTGGTGCTGTGCGGAGTGTCGACCGGACTGGTCATCCGGTACCTGCCGGGCACGGGCGGCCACTCACCTGCGTTCGGGTTCAAGACCGGTGGTGGCGCGCCCAGCGGAGCCGCCCTCCCAGGCGTCATCCTGGCCGCGTTCGCCACGCTCAGCCTCGGCGCAGTGCTCGGGCCCGAGGGTCCGCTGATCGCGATCGGGGGCGGCCTCGCCGCGCTGACCCTGCACCTGGCGAAGAAGGACGCGCCACCGATGGCGTTGACGATCATGGCCTCGGCCGGCAGCTTCGCCGCGATCAGCACCCTGCTCGGGTCGCCCGTGCTCGGGGCGTTCCTGATCATGGAGGCCGCTGGTATCGGCGGGATGACCTTGAGCCTGGTGGCGTTGCCCGGTCTGCTCGCCTCCGGCATCGGGGCGCTGGTCTTCGTCGGCCTGGACGCCTGGACGGGTCTCGGCACGTTCTCCCTGGCCCTGCCGTCGGTGCCCCCGGCGGTGCCCCCGACGCTTGCCTCCCTGGGTTGGGCGGTGGCCATGGGAGGAGCCGGGGCACTGCTGGGTTGGGTGATCCGCTGGGGCGGGTTGTCGCTGCGACCGATCGTGCACCGCAGCCGCGTACTCGTCACTGCGGTGCTCGGTCTGCTGATCGGTCTCACGGCGATGGCGTACCAGCTGCTCTCCGGTCACAGCTTCACCTCGCTCCTGTTCTCCGGACAGGAGGCTCTGCCGGAGCTCGTCGAACACGCGGCGGACTACACCCTCGGCGTCTTGATCTTGCTCGTCGTCGGCAAGGCCTTCGTGTACGCCCTGTCGCTGAGCGCATTCCGTGGCGGTCCGGTCTTCCCTTCGATGTTCATCGGCGCCACTCTCGGGATCGCCGCGAGCGGTCTCCCGGGCATGGATCTCGCGTCGGCGATCGCCATGGGTATCGGAGCCATGTGCACATCCATGCTGCGGCTGCCGCTGACTTCGACCCTGCTGGCCACGTTGCTGCTGGGCGCCGACGGGGTGGCGGTGACGCCCCAGGTCGTCGTCGCAGTAGCGGTCGCGTTCGTCCTCACGAACGTTCTCCCCGTCCCGGCGAGCTCCGCCCCGGATGTCTCACGATGATCACCGGAGACGTCGGCGCAATCAGTCCACAACCGCTTCTGGTGCGATGTCTGAGCAGGGAGGAGTCCGTCGTGTCACTGTGGAACTGGCGGATGGTGCATCGGATCGATGGGGTGGTCGGCCATGGGTGGTGACAGACCTGGTTGGACTGCGCGGTTGACTCCGCCGTCGCTGAAGGGTTACCAGCGGTCGTGGCTGCGGGCCGACATCCTGGCTGGCTTGACGTTGGCGGCAGTGGCCATTCCGGAGACGATGGGCTATACGTCGATCGCCCAGGTGCCGGTGATCACCGGCTTGTACACGGTGCTCTTCCCGGCCCTGATCTTCGGCTTGCTCGGGTCATCCCGGTTGCTCGTCGTCGGCGCCGACTCGGCCACAGCCGCGATCCTGGCCGCTGGGCTCGCGGCCCTGGGAATCGCCGGGCTGCAACCCAACTCCCCACAGTGGCTGGCGCTGACCTCGCTGACGGCCCTGGTCTGCGGCGTCATGCTGATCTTGGCCCGGCTGCTGAAGCTGGGGTTCCTCGGTGACTTCCTGTCCGCGTCGGTGCTGATCGGGTTCCTGACCGGTGTCGGCATCCAGGTGTTCACCGGTCAGATCCCGGACATGCTGGGGATTCCGAAGGGGTCGGGCAGCTGGTTCCAGCAGCAATGGCACATGCTGACCCATCTGGGCGACGCCAGCGTGCCGACCCTGGCCTTCGCCGCTGGTGCCCTGGCGATCATCGTCGGGTTCAAGCTCTTCCTACCGAGAGTGCCGGGAGCGATCATCGCCGTGGTGCTGTCGATCATCATCTCCGCCACTCTGGACGCGTCAGCGCACGGCGTGGCCATCGTCGGCGCTGTGCAGGGGGGCTTCCCGCCGATCGGACTGCCCTCGGGGGTCACCTGGTCCGACATCCCCAAGGTGCTCGGGGTGGCGTTCTCCTGCTTCGTGTTGATCATCGCGCAGAGCGCGGCCACGTCCCGGAGCTTCGCGGCCAGGCACGGCCAGCGGGTGGACGTCAATCGAGACATCGTGGGCCTCAGCGGAGCCAACCTGGCGGCCGGGTTGACCGGCACATTCGTCGTCAACGGCAGCCCGACGAAAACCCAGATCCTGGACGGGCAGAAGGGAAAGACCCAGGTCGCGAACATGACCATGGCTGCGGTCACGCTGGTCATCGTCGTGTTCTTGACGGGTGTGCTGACCGACATGCCGAAAGCCGTGCTCGGCGCCATCGTGTTTCTGATCGGCATCGATCTGGTGGACATCGCCGGACTGCGGAGGGTGTGGATAGCCCGGCGCAGCGAGTGCTACATCGCGCTGGCGACGGCAGTGACGGTGTTCGCCGTCGGGGTCGAACAAGGGATCATCCTCGCCATCGTGTTGTCACTGGTCGAGATGGTGCGGCGCCAGTATCGTCCGCACCGTCTCGTGATCGGTGTGGATGCCGAGGGCGAGCCGACCTACGCCCGGGCCGAGAACGGGATGCAGAGCGCGCCGGGCCTACTCGTCTTCCGTTATGACGCCGACCTGTTCTACGCCAACGCGAACCAGTTCTCCGACGGCGTGCAGCAGCTGATGAACACCGCGCCCGATCCCGTCCGCTGGCTCGTCCTCGACTGCTCCTCGATTCCCGACGTGGACTACTCGGCCGGAGCCACGCTGCATCAGCTGGTGACCTTCGTGCACAACCGTGGGGCGATCTTCGCCCTCGCTGCCATGGACCCGGATCTGCGTGCTGCCCTGGACCAGTTCGGAGTGGTCCAGCTCCTCGCCGTCGACCACATCTACCCGACCGTCGAGGAGGCAGTCGCAGGCTTCCGATCGACCAACCGAAAGCGGGCGTAGCCGATCCACCTGTCCAGCCGAAGGAGTGAGCACGTCCGTCAGCCAAGACCCGCAGCACCTCAGCGTTGCCGACCGCGAGGCACGAGGGACAGAGGCCAGGAACACCACGCCGGCCGACGCCCACGCCGGCTGGCTGCCGCCGAACGGACCGGTGCGACCCCATCGCGGCGCTCGAGGCAAAGAACGCGACGCGAGAGCCCGAACTGGTCCCGGTCCGGCACGACCATGATGGCCTCCGCCTCCGCCTCCGCCTCCGCCTTCTACCGCGGGTCGGCGGCGATCATGGCTGCCGACCTCGCCAACACACCCGTCCGCCGGATTTGGACGTGCAGCTGTGCGGCGACGCGCGTCTGTCCAACTTCGGCGTCTTCGCCTCGCCGGAGCGTGAGCCCCTGTTCGACCTCAACGACTTCGACGAGACGCTGCCCGGCCCGTTCGAGCACGACGTGAAGAGGCTGGCCGCAAGCTTCGCGATCGCCGCGCGCAACAACCGGGTTCGACCCAGCCGACGTACGGAAGGCGACGTGCAAGGTAGGTCAGGCGTACCGGACGACGATGGTCGCGTTCGCGCACCTGGGCGCGCTGGACATCTGGTACGCCAAGATGTCCGAAGCTGACGTCAGGGCCGGCATCGATCACCTCCGTCAAAAGATCGCGGCCAAGGATGCCAAACGGGCCAAACGGACCAAACGGGCCAAACGGGCCAAACGGGCCAAACGCGGTGAGGCTGCCACGGTGAAGGAGGAGGAGGTGCAGATCAGTCGAACTAGGGGGCACTGCGCAAGGCGCGGAGCCGGACGAATCTGCAGGCGTTGTCGAAGCTGACCGAAGTGGTCGATGGGCGGCAGCGCATCCTCAGCCAACCACCGGTCCTGGACCGAGAGCTCGCCTGAGGTGTGATCGCGGTGCGGCTCCTGGCCGAGCCCGCGGGTAATCGATGTGTTGCATCTGCGCCCAGGATGTGTGATCCGGGGCACATCTGGGCTAATGTCAATTTTCGTTCGTCAGCCGCTCGGGCGCGTAGACCTTTGCCCATGGGTCCAAGCCCCGCCAAGACACGAGGTGAACCGCGTGCGAAACACAACAATCTTGCGTCGGGGGATCGCTGCCATCGCAGCGCTCGCCCTGGCCGGAAGTCTGGCCTCCTGCGCGCAGAGCCAGCGCGAGACCGGCACCACCACCGAGGAGGGCAGCGGTGGCGGCGACTTCGTCTTCGCCGGATCGTCCGATCCGGCGATGTTGGATCCGGCGCTGGCCAGCGAGGGTGAGACCTTCCGCATTGCCCGGCAGCAGTTCGAGGGCCTGGTCAGCACGAAGCCCGGCACCACCGAGCTCGAGCC
>DATDAP010000441.1:0-5569 GCA_036525335.1 Microlunatus sp.
GGCGCGACGTCGGGGCTGTACTACGCGTCGATCCCGGACACCCAGCCGGAGCTGGTCAAGCCCGCCCGCGACACGATGGCCGCCCTGACCGTCGACAGCTGACCGTCGGGCTTCCCTGTCGTCCGAACCCGGACTGCCCCCGATCAGCAGTCCGCCAGCCCGCGGCGGTCCTTCAGCTGCAGCACCCGCACGGTCGACGCCTCGACGGCGGCGGCCAGCTTCGGGTCATCTCGCGCCTCGTCGACCACCGCATCGGCCATCCGGTCCGCCATGCTCGGATCGCCGACGATGGCCAGGTCGCCGCCGGCGCGCAGGAACCGCAGGAACCGCTGCCCCGGGCTCAGATCCCGCATGGCCGCGGCGGCCAGGTCGTCCGAGATCACCACGCCGGTGAACCCGAGGTCGCCCCGCACCATCCCCTTGATCACGGTCGGCGAGAACGCCGCCCGACGGGACGCGTCGATCTCGGCGTAGTAGGCCGACGACATCATCACCATGTCCGTCCCGGCCTCCACACCGGCCGCGAACGGCTGCAGATCCGGGTCGCGTCGGGTGGTGCTGGTGTCGACCACCTCGGCGGTGAGGTCGGTGTTGCCGCGGACCCGGCCCAGCCCCGGGAAGTGCTTCACCGAGGTCGCGACGCCGGCGGCGTCCATCCCCTCGGCGAAGGCCGTCACGTGCCGCGCCACCGCGGTTGGATTCGACCCGTACCCCCGACGCAGCACCCCGATCGGCTCGTTGGTGCCCTCCCGATCCTTCGGTACGACGTCGGCGACCGGAGCCAGGTTGGCGTCGATCCCGACCCGTCGCAGCTGCCGGCCCCAGCGGGCGGCGTCGCTCTTCAGCTCGGCCGCCGAGGTCTGCGCCTGGCGCTGCGCGGAGGGAATGCGGTCGAACCCCTGCCCCTGCAGCCGTTGCACCTGACCGCCTTCCTGGTCGGCGGCCACCATCGTGGCGATGCTCTTGGGCGTCCGCGCGGCGTCGCGAGCCTGCTCGACCACGGTGGCGACCCGGCCGGCCCCAGCGGTGGTGTTGCCGAGCAGGATGACCGACCCGGCCCGGCTGTCGCCGATCGCGTCGGCCGTCGCGGAGTCGACCCCGCCGGAGGAGACGGCCACCATCATCAGCTGGCCCACCTGGTCACGCAGACTGAGCGAGTCCGCCAGGTCGGCGCACCGGACTGACTTCGGGCTCGGTGCGGGGGTCGATGTGGGGGCCGGGGCGGTGAGCGGGGTGGCGGATGGGGGTGGCGCCGGCGAGGGCGCGGCCGGGGCGGGCGTGCTCACCGCGGGCGGCGAGGACGGAGCGACACCAGCCCCGCCGACCGGCGTCGACGGGTCCGGACCGAGCGGCGAGGCGGTGGGTACGGAGCCACAGGCCGCGACCGCCAGGCAGCACCCGGCGAGAACTCCGACCACGGGCCCGCGCGCAGTGAGGATGCCGCTACGCGCCCGGTCGGGCGGACCTGCCCGACGCGCCCGCATCCCACCGATGGCCCTCATCCCGTCGACACGTGATCCAGGGGCAGCGCCAACAGCGCGTTCTCCACCACCTCGGCCATGGCGGGATGGATCCAGTACTGTCCGCGGGCCACCTCCTCAGCCCGCAGTCCGAAGCTCATCGCCTGAATCAGCGGCTGGATCAACGAGGAGGCCTCCGGCCCGATCAGGTGCGCTCCGAGCAGCAAACCGGTGGCCGGATCCGCCAGCAGCTTGACCACGTGATCGCCGGTCTCCCCCATGGCCCAGCCGTACGCCGTGGACGCGTACTCGGTCTGACCGACGACGTACGCGCCCCCCTGCTCGAAGGCCTCTTCCTCGGTCAGCCCGACCGAGGCGACCTGGGGGGAGGAGAAGACCGCGTGCGGCACGAACCGGTGGTCCGCGGCGGTCATCGCGTCCGGGTGCAGCAGGTTGTGCTGGACCACCCGGGCCTCGTGGTTGGCCACGTGCTTGAGCTGGTGGTGCGAGCTGACGTCGCCGAGGGCGAAGACGCCGGGCCGGGTGGTCTGCTGGAACTCATCGACCACCACGTACCCGTCGTCGTCCCGCGCGACGCCGGTCCGGTCCAGGTCCAGTCCATCGCCGTTGGGGATCCGGCCGGTGGCCAGCAGCAGCACGTCCGCGGTCATCGTGGTGGTCCCGCCGGGGCCCTCGAGGTCTAGGGCGACGCCGCCGGCGTCGGTGGGCCGGGCTGCGCTCACCGTGTGCAGCAGCCGCAGGTCGACGCGCTCGGCCAGAGCGGCCGTGAAGCGGGACGAGATGGTGGCGTCCTCGTGCCGCAACAGCGTGTCGTTGCGACCGACCACGGTGACGTCGGTGCCGTACGCGGAGAACACGTGGGCGAACTCCGCGGCCACGTACCCGGCACCGAGGATGATCATCGACCGGGGCAGCTCCGGCAGCCGCATCACCGTGTCCGAGGTCTCGTACGGGGTGTCGGCCACCCCTTCGATCGGCGGGATCCGGACCCGGGAACCCGCCGCGATCACGAACCGGTCCGCGGTGATCTCGGTGCCGTCGTCCAGCCGCAGTCGGGAGTTCGCGACGAAGCGACCGTGCCGGCGGAAAAGGCTGATGTTGCGGCTCTCGGCCCGATAGCGCTCACCCGCCGCCGAGATCGGGTCGATCCGGCCGAAGACGCGGTCGCGGATCTCACCCCAGCGCACCCGGTCGAGAGTGAGGTCCACCCCGAGAGGCGCGGCGTGCGCGGGCGTGCGGGCCAGGTCGGCCGGATGGACGTACATCTTGGTGGGGATGCAGCCGACGTTGAGGCAGGTGCCGCCGAAGGTGCCGCCCTCGACCAGCGCGATGCTCCAGTCGTCGAACCGCTCGTCGGGAATCGAGTTGGCCGATCCGCTGCCGATGATGCACAGGTCGACGTGTCGGGTCTCGGGCACACCCCCATCGTGCCAGCCCGTCCCCAGCCGACCCGATCCCGACTGCGCGGTGGAGATATCACCCGCGGAGTCGGGGTCGAGCAAGTCCGCGTGTGTGGCAACACCCGCGGAGTCGGGATCCCTTTATTTCCTATGGTGAGACAGGGGATTGAGTTCGGGCCGGCTCCCGGCTATCGTCGGGGACAGGTCATGAGTGTCAGCGTCAAGCCCCGGCTCGCTGGCCGGCAACCCTCCTGCGACGGCGGGGTGCCCCGGGTGAGGACCGGGCCGATCGGACCTCGATCGGCAAGCGTCGAGCCGAGGAGAACCACGATGAACGAGACCTTGCACTCCCGACGGCATGTCGATCTGCTCCGGGTGACGAGCGCGGCCTGTCGGTGCGTACGCGCAGCCTGACCAGCCCATACGTCCGTCCGCGGCCCCTTCGCGCCGCACACCCCGAAAGAGATCGCATCGTCATGTCCCGTCATCCCCGACCCCACAACAAGCCGACTCAGAACACGTCGACCCGGAAGACCCGGCCCCGTCACAACCTCGTCGAGATCGCCACCCGACTCGCCGGTCAGCACGAGCTGTGGGAGCCGCTGGTCCGCTACGACCCCATCTCCCGCTACTACGCCCGGCTCGCCAGCGAACCGGAGTTCGAGGCGTGGCTGCTGACCTGGGTGCCCGGTCAGGGCACCGACTGGCACGACCACGGCGGCAGCGCCGGGGCCTTCGTGGTCGTCCGCGGCGAGCTGACCGAGCGCACCGCCACGGTCAGCCCGCTCGCGCCCCCACGGATCGTCGAGGAACCACGGGTGCTCACCGATAGCTCGTTGCGCGCCTTCGGCACCAAGCACATCCACAAGGTGACCAACAACGGCCTGGAGCCGGCGGTCAGCGTGCACGTCTACTCCCCCGCCCTGGTGGAGATGAACAGCTACGCCGAAGACGGTCCCCAGCTGTGGCAGACCGGCTCACAGCTCATCGGCGTGAACTGGTGAGCGCCCCCTCGCGGGAGCGAGCCAGCGCGGTACCCATCCGACCGGCCTGGCCGGTGTGGACGACACCGCCCGCGCCCCGGCGACCCACCCGCTCGATCGACGACGTGCTGGCCGATGCTCGGTCCCGCCTGGTCCGCCTGACGGCCGGACAGGCGCGGCAGGCGCACAGCGAACGGGGGGCGGTGATGGTCGACATCCGTCCCGCCGGCCAACGAGCCACCGAGGGTGAACTGGCCGAGGCGGTGGTGATCGAGCGCAACGTGCTGGAGTGGCGGTTCGACCCCGGCTCCGACGCGCGGCTGTCGTACGCGGCATACGACCTGGAGGTGATCGTGGTCTGCCAGGAGGGCTACACCTCGAGCCTGGCCGCGGCCGCCCTGCAGGAGCTGGGGATCTGGCGGGCCACCGACCTGATCGGTGGCTACGCCGCCTGGCGCGAGGCCGGCTTCGCCCGGTCCGATCAGAGGTCCGATCAGAGTCTGGGCTTCGCCCGGGACCACAGCAACCAGGCCGAGACACCGATCACCACGAACAGGCCGGCCAGCAGGTAGCCCGCGTACTCCGTGTTGGCCTCCGCGATCGAGGTGAGCAAGCCGAGGTCCAGGCCACCCTGTTCGGTGAGCAGGGTGGCCACGGCGATGGTCCCCACGATCAAGCCGGAGACGATCCCGACACCGGTGACCAACAGGTTGTAGTTGATCTTGCGCTGTGGGTCCTCGTGAGCAGTCGTGTACATCTTCAGCATCATCAGACCGTTGAGCGTGTCCCCCAGGGTCATCGCGGCGGTGAACAGGATCGGCAGGCAGAGCAGCGAGATCGCGGGTGCGCCGGCCAGGGCCGCGCCGGCGGTCAAGATCATCAGCCCGATCTGGCTGCTGGTGTCGAAACCGAGCGAGAACAGGAAGCCGATCACGTACACGTGCCGGGGGTGCCGAATCCGCCGCAGGGGCGCCGTCATGACCCGGGCGGCAGGGCCTCGCGGCGTCAGTGCCTCCGGGTCGATGATGAGATCCGGATCTGCGGCGAGCGCCCGCTTCAAGCGAAGGGCCTGGAGGAAGGTGGCCAGGTTCGCGATGGCGACCAGGATCAGGTAGAGCCCGGAGACACTCAGCCCGATGATGCCGAGGGTGCTCGCGATACCCGAGTTCTCGTCCAGCGCTGTCCGGACGATGCCGGCCCCGGCGATCACCAGGATGCCGCTGAGGATCACGACGGTGGAGTGGCCCGCGGAGAAGGCCAAGCCGACCGACGCGGGATCGCGACCCTCGGAGACGAACTTGCGGGTCGAGTTGTCGATCATGGACACGTGGTCGAAGTCGTAGGAGTGCACGAGACCACGGAAGTACGCGATGGCGGCGACGCCGACCGTCACCGCCCCGGCCGCGCCCGAGACCACCCCGAGACTGAGCAGGCCCAGACCGAGGACGTGCAGGGCGATGATCACCGCGAAGGCCGCGCCCACCCGGAAGCGGAACGATCGAGAGGCTCGACCGTCGGTGGTGAGCAGGGATCGCCAGCCCGTCTCGGTGCCGGATGGCCGTGACGGCGCGGACGTGGCAGCCTTGCTCATGGGTGCCACCGTTCGACCGAGGTGCGCATACGGGGACCCTACGGACTATCCGTGTCCGAGTAAACACATGTCTCGGATATCGAGGAGGAAGCGGCAGTGGCCGAGGCGGACGCC
>DATDAP010000442.1:0-3971 GCA_036525335.1 Microlunatus sp.
ACAACACGGACATGTCCGTGTCGCTGATCCAGCCCATCGCCATGGAAGAGGAGCTGAAGTTCGCCATCCGCGAGGGTGGTCGTACCGTCGGCGCCGGCCGGGTCACCAAGATCCTCAAGTGATCGTGGTCTGACCAGGCACTCAGCCTGCAGTTTGATCGAGAGGGCCTCGCACCAACAGGTGCGGGGCCTTTTCGCGTCCCAACCCATCGACTGCGCGGTGGATATATTTCCCGCGCGGTTGCCAGATGCCGACTCCGCGGTGGATATATCCCCCGCGCAGTTGCTCGATCCCGCGCAGTCGTGGTTTACCCGACCCTGGTTCGCGCAGCAGCTCGCAGGAAGGCCGCCCGAATGCGCGACGCGATCTCATCCGGTTGGCCGAGTTGCGGCCAGCCCCAGCGGGCAATCTCCCAGCCCGTTCGGCGAATCGCATCCTCGCGGCGATCCTGGTCTTCGAGGACGTCGACGGTGGTCTGACCAGGTCTGAGCAGCGTGCCGTACTTGATCGCGCCGTCGAACTCGCCGACCGTGTGTCGGTCCTCCCAGGCGAAGTCGACCCGGGCCACGAACTCGCCGTGCTCGTCGAGAATGACCCGTTGCAGTTCGGGCTCGGGAATGCCGTCCTGCAGCATCCGTACGCGGCTCGCGGATTCGCCGGGACTCTCGCTCCGGACGTCGATGGAGTCGGCCATCGTGCGCGCGCTGCAGACACCTGGCCATCGCTTCATGCCTCGCAGCACTCGTTGCAGATCATCAGCACCCAGGCCCGATCGAAGTGCTTGATCACCCATCGCGACGCTCTCCATCAAGGGTGTCGACCGACCGAGGTCTGCGACCGTCCGCGCGAGCGTGGTGACCGCGATGCCGTCCAGCGTGGTGATGTCCTCCATGGTCACGGGAGTCTTGTGAACGTGCACGTGGCGTCGCCGTTCGCCGCCCTTGTTTCCGTCTCGCGTCACGTGCGCGGACATGATCGAGTGGCGCCAGATCGGGAGCCCGTGGAGCACCGCTGCCGAACCATGACTGAGCACTGCCCCCGGGTCAAGGTGCTTCAGGCTCGCATCGATCAGCCGACGATGGGCCAGGTAGCCGCCGGGATCGTCCTCATCCGGATCGAGAGGCCCGAGCAGGTACGAGCCATGTCGAAGATGGGTGAGGGTGCCGCGCCGTACGAGCGAGCGCACCTCATTGGGGTTCAGGCCTTGAGCGATCAGGTCTCCGGCCGTGATGACGTCGTCCATGTGCGGAGACGATCACGAGGATCAGCCTCGCGCCAAGGAGTGCGTGTGGATAACTCTTGAACCTGTGGACAATCCGGGTGCCATCGCCAACAAACACGACTTCGCGGGTGATATATCCACCGCGGAGTCGGAGTCGGAGTCGGAGTCGGAGTCGGGGTCAGGGTGACGGGTCAGCGGGTGAGGAGGGCGACGGGGAGGTGGGCGAGGAGGTCGGTCAGGGGGATGGGGCCGGCGTACGCGCGGCCGGTGAGGATGTCGGTCCAGGGACCGTCCAGCTGGAGCACTGTGTCGCGCCAGCCGCCGGCCCGGGCGAGACCGATGGGTAGTCGAGTCGCCACGGTGAGGGCTCCGCCCCGGTCGTACGCGATCGCGTGGTCCGCCGCCGGTCCGGACACGAGCACCGGCGCGTACGAGGAGAACAGCTCGGGACGCTCGCGGCGCAGGCGCAGTGCGGTGGTCGTGACCCAGAGCTTCGCCGCCCCGGAGGCGTCGACCGGAGGAGCTGTGGTCAACGAGGAGAGCAGCCCTCGGCGCTCCGCGTAGTCGACCGGCCGGCGGTTGTCGGGGTCGACCAGGGAGTCCTCCCACAGCTCGGTGCCCTGATAGACGTCCGGGATGCCGGGCATGGTGAGCTGGACCAGCTTCTGACCGAGGGCGTTCGACCAACCCGGCTGCTCGACCAGGGCAAGCAGTCGCTCCCAGGCATCCCGCAGGCCGGCGTCGTCGTACGCGAGGTCGATCGCCGCCTGGACGCTGCTCTCGTACGCCTCGTCGACCGACGTCCAGCCGGTTTCCTGGCTGGCCTCCCGCATCGCCTTCTCGGCATACGCGTGCAGCCGATCCCGCTCCTCGACCGGCCCGATGCCGACCAGGGTCTGGGCGAGAAAGTAGGCGAACGCCCGGTTGGGGATCTCGGATCGATCCAGGAAGTCGGCGGCGAACGGCTCCCACTCCTCGCCGATCTCGGCCAGCACCGCGAGCCGGGCCCGAACGTCCTCGCCGCGCTTGGTGTCGTGGGTGGACAGCGCGGTCATGGACTGGCGCTGCCGACTCAGACGTACGTGCTGCAGAGCGTGGAAGTCGTCCAGTCCGATACCGAACTCACCGGCGTCGGCACCGACTTCGTTGAGCGCGATGAACCGCGCGTAGCGGTAGAAGGCGGTGTCCTCCGTGCCCTTGGCCATGGTCGCGCCGCTCAGCTGCTGGAACCGACGAGCCAGCTCGTCCGACCCGTCGTGCAGGCGCGGCGCCAGCGCGGCGAACGCCGAGGCCAGCTCGGGTCGGCGCTGTTCGGCCAGCACCAGCGCCCTGTCCAGGTCGGCCACCCCGTCGGGCAGGTAGGACCGGTAGACCGCGAAGGCCACCGCCACCTCGGCGACGGCCGCGGCGGCATCCTCGACCTCCGGTGCCAGCGCGGCGATCCGGTCGACCTCGGCGACGAGCAGGGTGTCGACGATCATCCGCTTGCCGCGCTCGACCTGCTCGGCGCAGGTCAGCTGGTCTCCGGTCAACCGCCGGTACCGTTCGGTGGCTTCCGCCTCGGCCGCGACATCGACGAACACGCCGTTGACCTCGCGCATCGCGTCGTAGCCGGTGGTGCCTGCGACCGGCCAGTCGGGCAGCTGCTCACCCGGTTCCAGGATCTTCTCCACCGTGACCCAGGCATCGGGGGCGAGCCCGGCCAGTCGCTGCTGGTACTCGCCGGGATCGACCAGACCGTCGGGGTGGTCGACCCGCAGCCCGGCGACCCCCTCCGCGATCATGGTCGCCACCCGGCGGTGGGTAGCCTCGAACACCGCTGGGTCCTCCTGGCGCACCCCGGCCAGGGTGGCGACCACGAAGAAGCGGCGGTAGTTCAGCTCCTCGTCGCCGCGCGAGTAGTGCATCAGCCGATAGTGCTGACGCTCGTGCACGGCGGTCGGGTCGTCGCCCGGACTCCAGGTCCCCGGGGCGAGTGGGAAGCGGTGCTCGTAGTAGCTCAGCTCACCGTCCTCGACGGTCAGCACCGCATCGTCGCCCAGCACCGGTACGGTGATCGGGCGTCTCCAGTCGATGTCGAACCAGCCCGCGTACGCGGACGCCTGCCCGAACGCCAGCACGTCCCACCAGTACGGGTTCTCTCGCGCCGCGCTGATGCCGAGGTGATTGGGCACGATGTCGACCACGACCTGCAGGCCCGCGCTCGCGGCCGCCGCCAACAGCGCGGCCCAGCCCTGCTCACCGCCCCGGTCCGGGTCTATCCGGAGCGGATCGGTGGTGTCGTACCCGTGGTCGGAACCAACGGTGGACTGCAGGATGGGCGACAGGTAGACCGCACCCACCCCGAGATCGCGGAGATAGCCGACCATCGCGGCGGCGTCGTCCAGGGTGAAGCTCTTGCGGATCTGGAGCCGGTACGTGGAGGAGGGCGGCGTCACCTCGGAAAGGCTAGAGGACTCACGACCGGAGGTTCGTCGGGGTGTCGGGCGCCCAGGCACGCACCTCGCTGCGTTCTCCTCGGTCGCGATGCGACTCGGCATCCCTCCCTCGTCGGCCTGGCGATGACGCACCTGGACACCGGACACCGTCGACGAACCTCCGACCGCAACCACTAGTCGTCGCCCAGCAGACCGGCCAGGGTGGCCGCCCGGTACGCAGACCCGAGAGCCGCGCGGGTGGCGGCGACGGTGGCGTCGCGATCGGGGAGCTCCACGGTCGGCACCGGGGTCTTGATGTCCGCGCGGAGGCG
>DATDAP010000443.1:0-2362 GCA_036525335.1 Microlunatus sp.
TTCCAGCGGTAGACCGTGCCGTTGTGCAGCCGCAGCTCGTCCAGCGTCGGCACGCCGCCGTCGTCGAGGACCTGGATCGGATCCTCGTCGGTGCTGATCGGCAGCAGGGCCGGGAAGTAGCGGGAGTTCTCCTCGAACAGGTCGAAGATCGAGGTGATCCACCGTTCGCCGAACCAGACCCGTGGCCGGACCCCCTGGGTCTTGAGCTCCTCGGCCCGCGTCTCGGTGCTCTGCTCGAACAGCGGGATCCGCGACTCGGCGACCAGCTCCCGACCGAACAGGTACGGGGAGTTCGCGCCCACGGCGACCTGGATACCGGCCACCGCCTGGGCCGCGTTCCAGTAGCCGGAGAAGTCGTCCGGGCTCACCTGCAGATGGACCTGGGTGGACGTGCAGGCCGCCTCGGGCATGATCGTGTCGGAGATCATCTGGAGTCGTTCGACCCCGTCGATGACGATCTCCAGGTCCTCACCCCGGGCTGCGAAGATCTGCTGGTCGAGCAGCGAGTAGCGCGGGTTCTCACTGACGCTGTCCAGGGTGACGTGCTCAGGCATCAGGGTCGGCAGGATGCCGACCATGGCCAGGTGCGCGCCGATCGCCTCGGCCTTGTCGTCGGCGGCGTTCAGGGCGCGGCGGACCGACTCCTCGAACGACGCGAAACCGCCGTCGGCCAGCCGCCGCGGCAGCACGTTGATCTCGATGTTGAACCGACCGAGCTCGGTCTGGAACATCGGGTCGGCGATGGCGGCCAGTACCTCGGCGTTGCGCATCGCCGGTTCCATCTCGTCGTCGACGAGGTTGAGCTCGATCTCCAGCCCGGTCATCGGTCGCTCGAAGTCGAAGTGCGCAGCGGTCAGCATCCGGGCGAACGCGTCCAGGCCCCGGAGGACCTTCTCGCGATGCCGTTTGCGGTCCTCACGGCTGAACTGCGTCGCATCGACCTCTGCACCCATGCCCGTATCCTGTCGCACGTCACCGGTGGCGGCTACGCTCGGCCATCGTGTCCGAACCTCGTCTGCTCGACCAGTCCGCCGAAAACCCCTCCGCAGCGGTCCCACAGCCACCCGTGGCCGTACGTCGACCGGCACGCCGGGAGCACCACGGCGACGTGTTCGAGGACCCGTACGAGTGGTTGCGGGACAAGCAGGACGCCGACGTGATCGCCTATCTGGAGGCCGAGAACACCTACACCGAAGCGCGCACCGGGCACCTGTCCGGCTTGACCGAAGCCGTGTTCGGCGAGATCAAGGCCCGCACCCAGGAGACCGACCTGAGCGTGCCGACGTACACGACCCACCTCGACCCCTCGACGGGCAGCACCTCGGCCTACTGGTACTACGTGCGCACCACCGAGGGCTCGGAGTACCCGATCTACTGCCGCGCCCCGGCCACCGGCGGACCGGACACCCCGCCCGATGTCGAGGGAGAGATCGCGGGCGAGCAGATCCTGCTGGACGCCAACCTGGCGGCGGCCGGCGAGGAGTTCTTCTCCCTCGGCGCCTTCTCGGTGTCACCGTCGGGGGCCCTGTTGGCGTACGCGACCGATGTCGCCGGGGACGAGCGGTTCCTGCTCAGGATCGTGAACCTGACCACCGGCGAGCTGCTCGCCGACGAGATCTCCGACATCGCGTACGGGGTCGCCTGGGCCGGCGAGAGCCACCTGTTCTACACCCGGGCCGACGCGGCGTGGCGGCCGTACGTGGTGTCGCGGCACCGGCTGGGCACCGACGTGAGCGAGGACGCCGAGGTGCTGACCGAGCCCGACGAGCGGTTCTGGGTCGGGGTCGGCTCCAGCCGGGACGAGGACTGGATCGTGCTGGGAGTCGGCAGCAAGCTGACCAGCGAGTACCGGCTGCTGCCCGCCGCCGACCCCGAGGGCACCCCACGGTTGGTGGCCCCGCGTCGCCAGGGGGTCGAGTACGACATCGAGCCGGCCGGCGACCGGCTGCTGATCGTCCACAACGACGGCGCCCCGGACTTCGAGCTGGCCGAGGCCCCGCTGGACGCGACCAGCCACGAGCAGTGGACCCCGGTGCTCCCGCACGCGCCGGGCGTCCGGATCACCGGGGTGTCCGCGTACGCCGGTCACGCGGTCGTCTCGCTCCGCCGGAACGGTCTGACCGGGGTGCACGTGCTGCCCCGTGCGACCAGCGGGGAACTGACCACCGGGCACGACATCGCCTTCGACGAGCCGCTGTTCGACGTGTACGCGGTCGGCGGACCGAACTACGTCACCGACTCGATCCGGATCGGCTTCGAGTCGATGGTCACCCCGGCCACGGTCTTCGACTACGCCCTCGGCACCGGCGAGCTGACCCTGCGCAAGCAGACGCCGGTGCTGCCCGGGCCGGACGGTCGCCCC
>DATDAP010000444.1:0-3415 GCA_036525335.1 Microlunatus sp.
GCGGGCCGGACGGTCGATGGATGCGCTGCTGGCGGCCTACCGGGTCGGCGCCCGGGTGAGCTGGCGCGGGTTGGCCCGGAACGCCGCCGAGGCCGGACTGCCGGCGACGGCGATGGCCGAGTTCGCCGAGCTGCTGTTCGGTTACATCGACGAGCTCTCCGCCGCCAGCGTGGCCGGCTACAACGACGAGCTCAACACCAGCGGGCGGGTCCGGGAGCGTTACCGCGAGCGTCTCGGGCAGCGTCTGCTGGCCGGCGCGGCTCAGGAGGTGCTCACGGCGGCCGCCGAGCGAGCGGAGTGGACACCCCCGACGTCGCTTACGGCGGTGCTGCTGCCCGCCGCCCAGGTGCACGGGGTGCTGGCCCTGCTCGGTGCGGAGACGCTGGTGGTCACCGAGGACCTGCCCGGCGCGGACAGCTGGGTCGTCGACCAGCCGTACGCGCTGCTGCTGGTGCCCGACGCCGCCGGGTCCGGCCGACGGCACCTGCTGCGGGTGCTGGATCGACGGCGGGCCGTGGTCGGTCCTCCGCGCCCCTGGGTCGACGCCCGGGCCTCGTACGACCGCGCGGTCCGAACGGTGGAGCTCGTGGCGGCCGACGAGGCGTCCGGTCCCGTGGACACCGAGGACCACCTGATCGACCTGGTCGTGAGTGCCGACCGCGAGGCTCTAGCGGACCTCCGGACTCGGGTGCTCGAGCCGCTGGCCGACCTCGGTGAGGCCACCCGAGAACGACTGGCCGAGACCCTGCTGTGCTGGCTGCTGCACCAGGGTCGCCGCGACGAGGTGGCGGCCGCCCTGCACGTGCACGCCCAGACCGTCCGCTACCGGATGCAGCAGGTGCGCGAGCTGTACGGTGACCGGCTCAACGACGAGCGCTTCGTACGGGAGCTGGTGGTGGCGCTGCCGGCCCCTCCGCAGTGAACGCGGTGCATCTGGTGACGGAAAGTCGCCCCTCACGGTTCCGTGGACGGCGTGTCGCGGTCGCGCGGCTCCGAGAGGTGCGCGTTTCCGTCGGTGTCAGCAGTAGACGAGCGCCCTCGTCAGTGCCGTCGCGTACACCCGGTAGCCGCGTGCGGTCGGGTGCAGGGCCTTGGGCCCGGTGGCGTGCACGAACGGGCGTTCGCTGCCGATGCCGTGGCCGGCGAAGCCGGCGGTCACATCGACGTAGCTGATCTCGACGCCCGCGAGGGCGGTCGCGTGGACGGTCGCCTTGATGGTGGCGTTGAGGGCCGCGGTAGCGCGGTTGAAGGCTTCGACGGTCTCCGCGTTCGGCTGACCCCGGCGCGGGGGCTCGAACAGCATGGGGTAGCCGGTGACCAGGATGTCCGCCCGCGGTGCTGCGGTGGCGACGGCCCCGTACGTCGCGGCGAGCTTCGTGGCCAGCACACTGGGCCCGGTCGGCTGAGGCGTCAGCAGCGCGACTGCGTCCTCAATGGCTTTCTGGCACGCGGAGCTCGGTCCGGGGGCGCAGATGGTGGCTATGGCCGCGAAGCCGAGGTCGTTGCCACCGACCGTGAGTGTGACCAGCTGGGTCCGGGGCGTGAGGGCCGACACCTGGGTGCTCATCACCGTGTCGGTGGTGGCGCCGTTGCAGGTCGCGTTGGCGCGCAACGTGGCTCTGGTCTCGCGATCCAGCAGGGCCGGGTAGCCGCGGCGGCTCTGGAAGCAGTCGTTGACGTACTTCCCGGCGCCGAAGCCGGCGGCGTACGAGTCGCCCAACGCGACATAGCTGAGGCTGCGGGAGCGGCGGCTGCCGGCGTCGGCCGGTGCGGCGGTGACGAGGGACAGGCCGATGAGGGTGGCCAAGGCAGCCAGGATGAGGGTCAGCCAGCGGTTGCGTCGGATCATGGCCGGACGCTACTGGCCCACCGGCGCGAGGCGGAAGAGGGTTCGCGCGGATACGGAACGAATGCAGACGCCTGCCTCGGTCTGCCGCTGTCCCGGACCGCCCACTGAGCCCTGGTTCGCCGCAGGTCGAGCGTGGTGGAATCGATGTGTGCCGCCTGACCGCTCGGAAGACATCGTGGTGATCATGGGCCGACGTGACTTCAGCTGCGCCGGCTGCCAACAGGAGTTCAGCAAGGGAACCTGGTTCCGGATGGATGACGCGGGAACGCTCTGTCTGGATTGCGCAGACCTCGGCCATCTGGAGTTCTTGGCCAGCGGCGACAGTGCCTTGACGAGGAGGGCAAGGAATCACAGTCGCCTGTCGGCCGTGGTCGTGCAGTGGGCGCCCGCCCGCAAGCGACACGAGCGTCGGGGCGTGTTGGTCGAGCCCGTCGGACTCGATCTGGCCGAACAGGAGTGCCTCGCCGATGAGGAGGCCCGGGAGCGCCGCCGGTCGCGCGACGCCGTACGCCGGCAAGCAGCTGACGAGAAGTTGGTCAGCGCGCTCGCCGCAGCGATCGGGGCCCAGTTCCCCGGATGCCCGTCCGATCGGGCGGAGCGGGTTGCTCGGCACGCCGCCATTCGCCGCAGTGGACGGGTGGGTCGCAGCGCCGCCGGCCGAGCACTCGAACCCGAGGCCGTCCGTCTTGCTGTGATCGCGTCGATCCGGCATGAGGACACCGACTACGAGGATCTGTTGATGCAGGGCGTGGAGCGAGTCGACGCTCGCCACCGGGTGCGGAACCAGATCGATGACGTGCTGTCCCGTTGGCTGCAGTCGCCGGTCTGAGCAGCGAGGACATCGACATGCACGCCTTTGCTCCAGAGGTCGAATTCCACCAGTGATGTACTCACAACGCACCTTCCCTTTTCTCCGGTCTGGCTCCGTCCAGATTTGTATGTGCCGCCTGCCGCAGCGCCCGATACACCAAACCCGGATGCCCGAGCCGCCGACGAAGCTCCTTCTCCAGTGCCCCCACTGGATACAGGTTCTGCGGTGCCCGCGGATCCTTGAACTCCTCCGACGCGAAGCGGGGGAGCACGGCCTGCGACAAGCGAGCCAGCGCGATCACGTCGGCCGCGGTCACGTTGGCTGCACACTCCAACCGGGCAATGCCGGACCAGGGGTGACTGGGCGGACCGGGCAGTCGGAGGTACCAGCTGAAGCGGTCCCAGCTGCCGCCGATCAGGAACACGGGGGTCCGCTCGCTCGGTCCGAGGGCCGCGACCATCCCGTGCAGCCTCGGCTCGAGGTAGGCGATCTGGTGGGACTTGATGAAGCCCAGCACCCGCGGGAGGTGCTCACGACCGCGCACCGGCCCGTCCACCACCAACAACTCGCTGCCGTCGGGCGTGCCGTGCTCGGGAGCATGACTGCGGGCGTTGACCGCGGCGATCAGCTCGAGCTCGGTCAGCCGCTGTTGCACGGTGGTCGACAGACTCAACGCGAGGCCCTGGTTCTCGTTGAGGGTTGTCGGAGAGACCGGGTACGGCCCGACCCATGTCTTTAACCCGGTGGCGTGAGGA
>DATDAP010000445.1:0-18815 GCA_036525335.1 Microlunatus sp.
CGGGCCGCCGCCGACCGGCCAGTCACCGCGGTTGAACAGCCGCTCGATCGGGCCGACGCCGCTCGATCCGAGGGTCTGGTGCCGCAGCGTGACCCGGTGCAGCTTGCCCCACTGCCAGCCGGGCGTGTCGCGGGACATCAACGAGGTGAGCTCCTTGCGCGCGTCGGTCATCGCGGCCCGGAGGATGTCGTCGCGCTTCTCGACGATGTCCTTGGTGCTCGCGTCGTCCCACCACGTGTTGTTCGGGTCGTCGAGCAGCTCGGTGAGCACGGCGTTCCAGCGGTCCCCGCCGCTCGGCCACAGCTCCTGCGGCATCTGGTCGCGGAAGGTGCGCTCCAAGATGTCGTGCACGACCACGAAGAAGTACGCCGCCGCCGCCGAGTCCTCGGCCGACGAGTAGTCCCAACCGACCAGCGTCTGCTGGCCCTCGGCGACCCAGGGATCGCTCACCTTCAGCTTCAGCAGCCGCGGCACCAGCTCGTCGGCAAACCGTACGGTGTCGTCGCCTTGCAGCGTCAGACTCTGGGCCACGCTCAGTCGCGGGTTGGCCTTCAGGGCGTCCACGATCTCCTGGCTGCGCCACCCGTAGGAGTACGTCGAGCCGAGGTGCTTCGGGTAGCCCTTGCCGATGATCTGGTTGTTCGCGGCCACGATGAACCCGTCCTCGGGGTTCTCTGCCCACGGCAGCTCGTCGAACGGGATCAGCCCCTGCCAGTCGAAGTCGGTGTCCCACCCAGGCGACACCGTGTCACCGTCGCCCCGTCCTCGCTCGGGGATCGCGCCGGGCAGCTGATAGCCGATGGTGCCCTCGGTGTCGGCGTACACGAGGTTCTGCGACGGGGTGGCCAGCAGCTTGGCCGCTGCCCGGAACTGGGTGAAGGTGGTGGCCGTGTCGATCCGCAGCAGCGCATCCATGGTGCGGTTGGGCTGCAGGCCGGTCCAGGCCAGGGAGACCGCGTACGCCTCGTTGCCCTCCCCGGCCGCGGCGGTCCCGACCTGGCGCACGTCGTTGCTGGCGTCGGAGAGCAGCGGTCCGTGCCGCGAGCTGCGCACGGTGATCGTGCGTGGGGTCTCCTCGCCCGCGACCTTGATCTCCTCGGTGCGCACCGTCAGCGGCCGGTAGGCGTCGCCGACGCGTACGGTGTCGCCCCGCACCTCCTCCAGATAGAGGTCCTGGGCGTCGACGTAGCTGGTCGTGAGGCCCCAGGCCATCGAGGCGTTCCGACCGATCACCACCCCCGGCATCCCGGAGAAGCTGTAGCCGGTCACCTCGAACGGGCAGGTCTTGGACACGACCCGGCAGTGCAGCCCGATCTGGGTGAAGGTGGACGGGATCGAGATGGCCAGGTGCGGGTCGTTGGCCAGGATCGGCTTGCCCGTGGCGGTCCGATCTCCCGACACGACCCAGGAGTTGGAGCCGGTCGCCCCGTCGACCGAGCGGTCGGCGACGATCGTCGGCACGGAGGCCAACCGGCGAGCGACCGTACGCAGCAAGTCCGCGTAGGCGACGCCGTCGGCCTCCGGCAGGCCCTTCGGCAGCACCCGCCGGGAACCCGGATCGACGTCGGGATCGAAGGCGTCGCCCCGGACCGCCCCGGAAGTGACGATCGGGTCGAAGTCCTTCAGGGGATAGTCCGGCCACAGGTCCGCTGTCTGGTCTGGACCGACCCGGGCCAGCATCAGCGACGTCTCGACCTCGCGATCCATGTTGGCACCGAGATCCCATGCCATCGCCTTGACCCAGGCCAGAGAGTCGACCGCCGTCCAGGACTCAGGGGTGTAGTCCAGACCCTGCAAGCCGAGCAGGCTGTACTCCAACGAGATGTCGCCCGGATCGTGCGACTGCAGATAGGCGTTCACCCCGTCGGCGTACGCGTCGAGATAGCGGCGGGTGCTCGGCGACAACAGCTGCAGCTCCTGTTCGGCCACCCGTCGCCAGCCCAGGGTGCGGATGAAGGTGTCAGTCTCCACCTGAGAGGAACCGAACAGCTCCGAGAGCCGGCCGGCGGTGATGTGACGGCGCACGTCCATCTCGAAAAAACGGTCCTGTGCGTGCACGTACCCCTGGGCTTCGAACAGGTCCTCGGCGTTGTCCGCGTAGAGGTGGGCGACGCCCCAGCTGTCGCGCAGCACCTCGACCGGGGACGTGAGCCCGGGCAGGCTGATCTCACCGTCGACCTGCGGGAAGGGCCGGCGCACGGTGGCGACCGAGACACCGGCCAGGCCGACCATCGCCAGCACGACCACGATCGCAGCGAACAGCAGCCAACGAGGTTTGCGGAGCACGCGCCAGATCCTAGGTGGTCAACCAGGTGCATTTCGGCGACCGCCTTAGCAGTCGGTATGCTTGAGTGCTAAAGCGCGTCGTGCCACGTGGGGCACGTCAGGTTCGGAAAGAGATCTGGATGCCTACCTACCAGTACCGCTGCACCGAGTGCGGCAACGACCTCGAAGCGGTGCAGAAGTTCACTGACTCCGCCCTCACCGACTGCCCTGAGTGCACCGGTCAGCTGCGGAAGGTGTTCAACGCCGTCGGTGTGGTGTTCAAGGGCAGCGGCTTCTACCGCAACGACAGCCGCGCCGACAACAAGGCGAGTGTCGGCAGCGGCATGAAGACCGACGGCGGGTCGGAGTCGGGCGAGAAGAAGGCGGCCGACGCCTCCACGTCGTCGGAGAAGTCGGCGGACAAGGGATCGGAGAAGTCGCCGGACAAGGCATCCGACAAGAAGTCCGACAGCGCAGGCAGCAAGCAGCCAGCGACCGCCGGCACGGGCAGCGGGTCCGGTAGCAGCAGCCGGTCCGGTAGCAGCGCGTCCGGGAGCAGCCGGTCCGGTAGCAGCAGCGGGTCACAGGGTTCATCCACAGCCGCCTGAGGGCGCTCTGCGGCCTGTGGACAACCGCGGTCGAATCTGCGCGACGTCCTTAGGTTCTGGGCATGACACCCAGAACTCCCCGCGCCGACCGTCCTCCGCGCCGCCCCACCCCGCGTAGCTGGACCGTCGACTTCCGGCGCGCCCTGCGCCGGCACCGGCGCAAGCTCGCGATCCTGGCCACCCTGGCGACGGTTCTCGCCGGACTCACCGCACTGGCACCCCCGCGCCCGGACACAGTGTCGGTGGTGACGGCTCAGCGTGCGCTCACCGGGGGTACGACGGTGCGGGCCGAGGATCTCGACCTCACCGAGCTCCCACCCGGGGCGGTGCCCGACGGTGCTTGGACCGATCCGGCCGAGGTGGTCGGGCAGAACCTGGCCGGGCCGGTGCCCGCCGGACAGGTGCTGACGTCCGAGGCGTTGCTGCGGCACCGAGCGACCGGCAGCGGCATGGTGGTGGCCCCGCTTCCGCTGGCCGACGATCGCGTCTCTGCGTTGCTCGAGGCCGGCGACCAGGTCGATGTGCTCGCCGCCGACAGTCAGACCGGGAAGACCCGGGTGGTCGCGTCGGCGATCCGGGTCGTCACCGGCGCCATTCCGGGCGCTGACGATGCCTCGGGCACCGGCGGGCTGGTGCTGGTCGAGGTCAGCCAGTCGACTGCGGCGGCGTTGGCCGCGGCGGCCTCGACCAGCGTCCTGAGTGTCGTCTGGCGTTGACGGCGACGCGGCGCGGTAACACCAGTCCGGTAGTCTCCCGCGCGTATCGGTGGGCTCAGCCGGAGCCCCCGCACACCGAGTGAGGCATCCACGATGGTCAGCAAGACGCTCACGGGCTTCAAGGACTTCCTGCTGCGCGGCAACCTGGTCGAACTGGCCGTCGCCGTCATCATGGCCACCAGCTTCGGGGCGGTCGTGAAGTCCTTCACCGACCTGCTCCTCGACGTCATCGGCAAGCTCGGTGGGGTCCCGGACTTCTCCCAGGTGAGCGTTGCCGGCATCAACCTGGGGGCCTTCCTGTCGGCGCTGCTCGCGTTCGTCCTGACCGGCTTCGTCGTCTACTTCTTCGTGATCACCCCCTACAACAAGTTCTCCGACCTCCGCAAGAAGGACGAGCCGGCGGCAGCCGCCTCCACCGAGGACCTGCTCGCCGAGATCCGCGATCTGCTCCGCGAGCAGGCCGGCAAGGGTCCGAGCAACTTCTGACCGCGTGCTGCTGACGGACCGTCAGCCGCCGTGATGGGGCGGCCGATCCGCCAGCAGCCGTCGCTCGTCGCTCGTCGATGCCCGGTCGGTCACCACTGGCCGGGCGTTCGTCGTCAAGGGACCGAGCTCGGCCAGCAGCCGTGCCCAGACCGCGGCGAACTGCGCGGCACCCAGTCCCCGGCGCAGTTCCTCGGGCACCGTGTGCGGCCAGGATCCCGATGCCCGAGCAACGACCACCGAGGTGCGTACGGTCTCGACTCCCCCGAGATCGGCGATCAGCTTCGCCACTCTCGGCGTCCCTGTTTCGGGCAGATCTCGGACAGGGGCACCCAGCAACGCGAACGCCAGCGCCGCGTGCCAACGCCGGTCGGGTTCCTCGGTGCTCATCGCCGTGAGTCTAGGACCGCGCCTGTGATCAGCCTCACGGACCGAACGTCGCATAGTCCGGGAATGTATCGAGAGAGTTGAACATTCAACATCATGTGACCGACCTCCTGACGTACTCCGCCCCCAGCGACCGCACCGACACCGGGCTGGCCCTCTCGACCGAGGCCCAGAACCTGCTCTTCCGCGAGGGTCGCACCGCCAACGCCTTCTCCGACGAGCCCGTCACCGACGAGCAGATCGGCGCCATCTACGAGCTGGTCAAGTGGGGCCCGACGGCCCTGAACGCGCAGCCGCTGCGCATCGTCCTGGTCCGCAGCGACGACGCCCGCAACGACCTGGTCGCCGCCATGAACGAGGGCAACCGGGCGAAGACCGCCGCCGCTCCGCTGGTCGCGGTGCTGGCCGCGGACATCGACTACCACGACGAGTTCCATCGCACCATGCCGGTCTTCCCCGGAGCTCGGGACGCGGCCGGTGATGAGGACGCCCGGGCCACCGCGGCGACCTTCAACGCCGCGCTGCAGACCGGCTACTTCCTGGTCGGTGTGCGCGCCGCCGGACTGGCCGCCGGACCGATGGGCGGCTTCGACCGGGACGTGGTCAGCCGTCGCTTCTTCCCCGATGGCCGCCACCGCGCCCTGCTGGTGGTCAACCTCGGCTACCCGACCGAGCAGTCCTACCGACCGCGCCAGCCGCGCCTCGGCTTCGAGGACGTCGTCTCCGTCGCCTGACCCACCACCCCGAACCCGACTGCGCGTGTGTTGCAGCGCACGCGCAGTCGTCTAAGGGTTCTGCCTTGACGTCTCCGGGTGTGTTGCAGCACCCGCGGAGTTGCGAAATCTAGCGCTCAGCCGTCGAGGACGGTGCCCGAGGTGACCGTACCGGCCTGCCCGGAGTCGGCCAGCGAGCCGGCGCCCTTCACCACAACCCCCGATTCGAAGGTCCAGTCGCCCTTGACGGTCAGGCCGGAGGCGTCCTTCAACGACGGCGCCCCGGCCGGGAAACGGTCGGAGAACTTGCCGATCGTCTTGTAGTACTTCGTGTCCAGGTCGATCAGCGGCGCCGGATCGGTGACGCGGGTGAGCAACCCGTCGGAACCCACCTCGTAGACATCGGACTGCAGCAGCAGCAGGTCGTTGGTGGTCTTGACGGGCAGGAACCGTTCGCGCCCCACGCCGATCGCCGTCGCGCCCTCGAACACCTCGATCGCCGCGCCCATCGCCGACTCGATCTGGATCACCTCGGGTGAGGTGGAGTCGGCCGGGTCGACGGTCTTCTCGTTCTTGATCAGCGGCAGCCCCAGCACGGCGTTGCGCTCGGTCAGCGTCGCCGACAGCACCTCGAGGTCGAACCAGAGGTTGTTGGTGTGGAAGTACGGGTGCCGGAACTCGTCGGTGAAGTAGTGCATCTCCTCCGCGGAGGTCTGCGCGGTGTCCCGCAGGATCAGCTGCTGATCGGCCTTGCGGATGGCGAGGTGGCCACCCTTGCGGTCCGCGGCGGTCCGGCGGCAGATCTCCGCGGCGTACGGGGCCCCGCTGGCCGCGAACCAGCCCGCGATCCGGGCGTTCGGGGCCGCGCCCAGGTTGTCCGAGTTGGACACCGACGCGTACCGGTAGCCGGCGGCCAGCAGCTTCGCCAGCACCCCCGACGCCATCAGCGCCGTGTAGAGGTCGCCGTGGCCGGGGGGGCACCACTCCATCGTCGGATCGGCCGGCCAGTCGACCGGCGTCAAGTCGTCGGCCCGCAGCTTCGGCTCGGAGTTCTGCAGGAAGTCCAGTCCGAGACCGTCGACCTCCAGGTCGGCGTACGGGGCCAGCGCGGCGAGCGTGTCGTCCTGCGTGCGAAAGCTGTTCATGAAGATCAGCGGCAGCTTGGCCCCGTGCGTCGCCCGGGCGCTGAGCACCTGGTCGACGATGACGTCCAGGAACGACTTGCCGTCCCGGACGGGCAGCAGCGACTTGGCCTTGTCCATCCCCATCGAGGTGCCGAGACCGCCGTTGAGCTTGATGATCACGGTCTTGGCCAGCGCGGCCGAAGCGTCGGCGTCACTGACGTCGACGTCGGCGAGCAGGTCGGGATCGGTCAGCGGATCGATCGAGTCCTCGGCGATGAAACCGGTGACGCCCTCCTCCAGCTGGCGGTAGTAGTGGCTGAAGACGTCGATGGCCTGCTGCGCCACACCGGCGTCCGTCATCTTCTGTTGCGCGAGGGCGAGTCCTTGGTCACTCATGGCTCCGATCCTAGGGAACCCACGTCTCGCGAGGTAACCCCCGTCCAATCAGGTCAGACGGAGTTCACCGCGTCTTCGGCTTCGGAGTCAGCGACGCGAGCAGCTCGATGGTCGCCTGCTGGATCTGCGCCTGCGCCTCCTCGCGTGAGATCGCCGGCGTACCGTCACCCGGTTGGTCGCCGTAGTCGCCGAAGAAGGCGTGCACCCCACCCTCGACCACCACGTAGCGGGTGGCCTCCGGGAGCTTCGGCTTCGCTTCGGCGATGTCCCCGGGGGTGGCGAGACCGTCGGCCGAGCCGGAGACCGAGGTGGTGATCAGGTCGTTGCGGCCGAGCTCGCTGGCCGGGTAGGACGCATAGAGCAGCAGCCCGGTCACCGGGTGGTCGTCCGCGTAGGCCGAGGCGGCCACCCCACCGAGGGAGTGCCCGCCGACGGCCCAGTAGCGGATCTCCGGGTGGTTCTCGATCACGCTGTCGGGCTGGGTGCTGTTCGGCAGGGCCAGGTCGAAGGGCGGCTTGACCACCGCGACCAGAAAGCCCGCCTCGGCGACGGGTCGCAGGATGTTCGCGTACGCCCGTGGGTCCACGCGGGCGCCGGGGACGAACACCAGCCCGACAGTCGGCCGGACGGGTTCGCCCTTCGCGTTGCGGGCGAGCTTGGTCATCTCGAACCAGGTGAGCCGATCGGTGACCTGGATGTCGTCGGCGGACCGCATCGCCGCGACCGCCACGGGCGCGGCCGGGAACGGGCGGGCCCAGGCCATCCCGACCGTCAGGGCCGCACAGACGATCAGCGCCGGTACGCCGAGGGCCACCCGCACCCGGGCGCGACGTCGCTGCTGCGCCAGGGTCCGACGCTGGGGGGTGTCGGAGTCGTCGTCGACGTAGGTGTCGTAGCGCGCTCCGACCGTCAGCGAACCGATTGCCCAGAAGACGGCGATGATCCCCAGGAAGCCGAGCGCGATGGTGGTGGCGAGCATGGCGGGATGCCCGTTCAAGAGGCTCGCCCAGCGCGTCCAGATCAGCCAGATCGCCACCCCGAGCATGGCGGTTCCGACCGGCAGCCAGCACACCGACAAGACCACGCGGCTGGTGGCACCGGGCTGAGACACCCGAGCAGTGTAGGTCGGCGCTCACCCCGCGATGCCGGCGACGGTCGCGCCGTAGGCGGCCACCAGCTCGTCGATCTCGACGAAGGCGCTGTAGCCGTGAGCTCCCGAACCCATCGCCACCCGACGACCGATCAGGCGGCTGTCGACGTAGACCGGCCAGTCGCCGAGAGCGCCGATCGGGGTGATGGTGCCCCGCTCGTACCCGGTCGCCGCCAGCGCCGCGGACGCATCCGGCAGCGTCATCTTGTTGACCCCGACGACGGCCCGAAGCCTCGGCCAGGCGATCTGGGTGTCCCCGGCGATGACCGCGAACAGGTACGCCTCACCGGAACGGCGGACGACGAGGGTCTTGGCGATGTCCGCCGGCGTGACGCCGAGGATCGTGGCGGCCTCCTCCAGGCTCTGGGCCGCCGGTCGCGGGCGCACTTCGACGCCCAGACCCCGAGCGGCGGCAGCGCTGAGCATCCGCCGCACGCCCTCGGGCAGATGCGCGACGTCGGGCGGCTGGGCCGGCTCGCCCATCACCGGATCAACACAGTCATCGGATCCACATCCAGTAGGCGGAGATCGCGGCGGGCACGAGTCCGATCAGCACGGCGGGGTGCCAGGGCTTGCGTCGATTGGTGAACAGCACCGCCTCCGCGGCCGCGAACCCGAGGATCAGGCCCATCACCCACAATCCCGTCGCGTCGCCGGTGCTGGTCTGCGCGCGATGCGGAGCGTACGCCGCGAGGGCGACGGTGGGCGCGCCGAAGACGACGCACAGGATGGCGGAGATCACGACCCGCTGGACGAGATCGAGGCTCTTCTCCTCCGCATCGGACATGCCCGTAAGGGTGCCACCCTCTTCGGGGTGGTCCCGGCACCCTGGCTTCGGTGGACGTGGGGCCCTCGGTGGACGTGGCGCATCCAGCCATCGGGCGGCATCGGAAGTACGCCGGTGACCACTGTCCTGATCTCCGGCGCCAGCATCGCCGGACCGGCCCTCGCCTCCTGGCTGCACCGCTACGGATTCGAGGTGACCGTGATCGAACGGTCCGTCGGGCTGAGGTCCGGTGGTCAGAACGTCGACGTCCGCGGCGCGGGCCGCGAGGTCGCCCGCCGGATGGGTCTGGAGGACGCGATCCGGGCCGCGACGACCGGGGAGGCCGGGGTCCGCTTCGTCGCTGCCGACGATCGCACCATCGCCTCCTTCGCCGCAGGCAGCTCGGACTCCGACGGCCCCACGGCCGAGCTGGAGATCCTGCGCGGCGATCTGGCTCGACTGCTGGTGGAGACCGCCTCCGAGGTCGAGTACGTGTTCGGCGACCACATCGTCGGTCTCGACGACGACGGGACCCGGGTGAAGGTGGCGTTCGCGCACGGCGGACCGCGGTCCTTCGATCTGGTCGTCGCAGCCGATGGCATCCGCTCCAGCACCCGCGCCCTGGTGCTGGGCGACGAGCCGGTGGTGAAACCGTTGGGCATGTACGCGGCCTACCTGACCATCCCGCGCACGGCCACGGACACGGCCTGGGCGCGCTGGTTCAACGCCCCGGGCGGACGCACCTCCACCCTGCGGCCGGACAACGTGGGCACCACCAGGGCGACGTTGTCGTTCATGTCGGAGCCGCGCGGGTACGAGCGGTGGGACAGCGCCGGCCAGCGGGACGTCCTCCGTCAACGGTTCTCCGGCGTGGGCTGGGAGGTGCCGCGGATCCTCGACGCGCTCGACGGGTCCGACGTCTACTTCGAGACGATCTCCCAGGTGCAGGCTCCTCGCTGGTCCTCCGGGCGTACGGCCGTGCTCGGTGACGCGGCCTACTGCGCATCACCGATCAGCGGGATGGGCACCAGCCTGGCCCTGGCCGGAGCCTACGTGCTGGCCGGTGAGCTGGCCACCCGCAGCGATCACGTCATCGCCTTCGCCGCGTACGAGTCGATCATGCGGCCGTATGTGGACCAGGCCCAGCAGCTCCCCCCGGGCACGCCACGGCTGGCCAACCCTCGAACCAGGGCGGGCATCGCCGGCTTCAACACGATCCTGCGGATCGCCTCGACAAAGATCGTCCAGCGGGTCGCGCGGAAGGTCTTCTCCCCCAAGGCGGAACGCATCGAGCTCCCGACGTACCACCCGGTCACGGCCCTCACCCCCTGAGGCGGCCGGCGCAGATCAGCCCCGGAGTCCCAGGCCGGCGTCGCGGGCCATCGCGACGGCCTGGGCCCGATCGACCGCGCCCAGCTTGAGCAGGATGCCGGAGATGTTGTTCTGCACGGTCTTCATACTGATCCCCATCCGAGCCGCGATCGCGTCGTTGCGCAGGCCACGGCCCAGCCGGTCCAGGATCTCGAACTCGCGCGGCGTCAGCGCTGGGAATGCTCGGCCCTGGGACGGCTCAGTGGTGCTGGCGGCGATCACCTGACCACCGATGTCGGGGCTGAAGATCACCTGACCACCGTGGACCGCCTCGATCGCCCGCACGATCGCGTCCGGCTCGGCGTCCTTGACCAGGTAGCCGCGGGCCCCTGCCTGCAGTGCCCCGCGCAGGTGGGTGGCGTCGGTGTACATGGTCAGCATCAGCACCGCCGTCTCCGGCCTGACCGCGAGGATGGCCACCGTCGCCGATTCTCCTCCTCCACCAGGGATGTTGAGATCCATCAAGATCACGTCCGGCTCGACCGCCGAAGCGGTCGCGATCGCCTCGTCAGTGGTGGCGGCCTCCCCCACGACCTCGATCTCGTCGACCCGGGCGAGAAGCGCACGGACACCCTCCCGGAACACCGCATGATCATCGACCACCAGGACCTTGATCATCACGGCACCGGCACCCGGGCCAGCAGGATCGTCCCACCACCGGGTCGCGGAGTGAGCTCGAACGAGCCGCCCAGGGCCTGCACGCGGCTCCGCATCGAGGTGATGCCGATGCCGGACACGTACGGCTGGGAGATGCCGACACCGTCGTCGGCCACGACCAGCTCGATCTCGTGGTCGAGGCGACGGAGGGTGACCTCGCCGGACGTGGCGTGTGCGTGCCGCACGACGTTGGTGATCGCCTCCAGCGCGACGCGGGACAGTCCCAGCTCGGTCGTCGCCGACAGGTCGGCATCACTGCCCGCGGCCAGCTCCACCGTGAGATGCGGGGTCCCGGGTCCGCCCACCGAGGCCACGTAGTCCATGATCACCGCCGTCAGGTGCGGGGTGTCCGGGGTTGGCTGCAGGTCGTGGGCGATCCGTCGCACCTCCGATGCCGCGGTCCGCAGCCGGGTGGCCAGGCGGGCCGCGTCCGCGGCGTCCGGAGAGTCCTGGGGCATCCCGCGGCGCAGCGCGTCGGCGGTCAGCCCGGCGCCGGCCAGCAGCGGGGCCAGTCCGTCGTGGAGGTCACGGCCGAGCGACATCCGCTGCTCGATCAGGGCCTCGATCGCCTCTCTGCGCAGGGTTGCGATGTCGGTGTCGCGACGTTGACCGTAGACCAACGCGGCCGCCTGACTGGCCAGCTGGTCGAGCAGCGCTCGATCATGGCGACCGTACGGCTCGCCGGGTGTCCGCGGGGCCACGCGCAGCTCCCCCAGCCGCTCGCCTCGGTGCAGCAGCGGCAGCACGACCGGGTCGTTCGGTTCGTCCCCGGCGCCGGCCACCACCTCGATCTGGGACGCCTGGTGCAGGGCCAGAGTCACCCCTGGCGCGCGGACGGCTTCGGCGACGATCTCGGTGATCGTGCGATACACCTGGTCGTCGTCGGCCGAGCCTGCGGAGGTGAGCGCATCCAGCCGAGCCAGCGGCCGCAGGGGTTCGCTGCGTTCCCCCAGCAGACGCCGTTCGAGACTGGCGCGGATCCGGCGGCGCAGCGGGTCGGCGGCGAACACGGCTGCTGCGGCGACCAGCAACGCGAGCCAACGGAAGCGGGTGCCGACCGCCGGCGAGGACAGCGCCAGCAACATGGCGAAGTAGACGCCCGCGAAGATAAGGCTCAGAGCGCCGACCACGACGACGTAGACCCCGAACCTGCGCACCACCACCCGGGAGTCCCAGAGACCGACCTGGGTCACCGTGACCGCGATGACCAGGGCAACGACCACCGGCCAGAGCCAACCGGCGATGAAGGCCAGACTGGACCGGCTCTCGCTGAGCTCCGTCGAGCGGAACCACTCGATGGCCATGCAGAGCACCCAGACGACCGCGAGTGGAGCGACTTGGCGTCGAACCAGGTAGGGACCTCGACGGATCCGTTCGGCGAGGACGGCGAACACGACCAGGAGCTCGATCCACCAGCGAACCTCGAGGAGCAGATCGAATGTCTCCAGATCGATGGGCGCCGGGTGCTCAGGAAAGGACGACTCCCACTCGATGAGGACTGACATCGTCTGATGAACGAGGAAGGCCAATACCGACACGAACAGCAGCACCCGCCACACCCACCCCGAGAGCCAGCCAGTCGGGAACACCTGGAGCAGCACGACCATGCCCAGGACCCAACCGGCCTGCAGGAAGGAGAACGAGGCGATCCAGAACTGCGCCGTACTGTCCCATCCGGCCTCGAAGGAGTGGAACCACAATCCGGAGCACAGGGCGGACAGACCCCAGGACAGGGCGGCCGCCAGCATGACCCAACCGACCGCGGCGGCGCGGCGGTGACCCAGGACCCATACTCCGACAGCGGCGAACGTCACCGTCCCCGGCACGAGCTCTCGGACGAGCATTGTTCCGTACATCACCCAGATGTCGGGATTGTCGGTGGTGAAGAGGATCGAGCCGACCACGACGGCCGCGACCGCCGCGACGGCCACCACGTAGGCCAGCGCGCGCACAAGGCGGCGCCCCACCCCCGAGACGCTGCGCGCCTGCGCCGACCTGATGGCGACGTCAGGGCCGTCGTCCGCCTCGACCACCGGCGGCGCGCTCCGCACCTCGGTCTCGCTCATGGCACCACCTTGGGCCGCCACCTTCCCGGGCGTCACGGGATGACCCCGGCCACAGGCCGGGAATCATCCGTACGCCGGCGTCGACCTGTGCCGAGTGTCCCACCGCTAGGTGCTCCTGGCTAGGGAGGATGCGGCTTCCGACGAGCCGTTCGCTTCCGCCGCGTCGTCCCTTGACGCCCGGGAAACCCTCGGCCGAACCTGAAGGAGACCGCTCACTCGGGAGTCGGTCAGTCGAGAGGGGAGCGCGCCATGTGGAAGTGGTTGATCTGCCTGGTGAAGCGTCATCAGTGGCGGACGTGGTGGGACAAAGACCTGCGCCGCAACCGGATCGCCTGTGACCGTTGCAGCGCAGAGAAGACGAAACTGATGGACACCGACATCAACCCGAACTTCTTCTGATGGTGCGTCTCAGCCCCGGCTCATGGCGTCGACGCAGACGGTGATCGCCAGGATCAGCGCCTCATCCTGACCGGGTTGGATCTCGATGCCGTACGTCTCCCTGACGCGGAACCACTTCTTCGAGACCGTGGCGATGGTGTCGCCGCCGCTGTCGATCTCGTACTCGTGATCGAGGATGTTCCCGTGCGCGGTCAGGTCGGCACCGCCGTCGACGTCGATCTTGAAGCGGTCCCGGAGCCCGACCAGCGCCTTGCGGACGGTCGCTTCCCCGCCGCCCGCGCGCTCGATCTTCATCGTGTCACGCACGGTGAGCTTGCGCTCCTGGATCTTGGCCACCTCCGCGCCGGACGCGTCCTCCAGGATGAAGGTCTGACGCACCCGCACGGCCTTGCCGTTGACCTTGAACGCGCGGTGTCCCTCGCCGTTCTCGATCCAGTAGTCGTCGCCGATGTCCAGCAGCTTCTCGCGCATCTGATAGCGGGTGGGCTCGGCGGCGTCAGCCCGCCGACGGTCTCGAAATGCCATGTCCTTGATCCCTCCGTCGGTGGTGACGTTCACCATGGAGAGTACGACTTCACACCTCTGGCGGGGACGCCGCGCCTGTGTTTGAGTGGACAGGTGCCCGGCCTGGTGGACGTCGACTACCTCGTGGTCGGTGCGGGGGCCATGGGGATGGGTTTCGTCGACGCCCTGATCGACCACGCCGACGTACGGGTGGCCTTGGTCGACCGGCGAGACGGCGTCGGCGGACACTGGCGGCACGCCTACCCCTTCGTGCGACTGCATCAGTCCTCGACCTTCTACGGGGTGGCGTCACGGATGCTCGGCGGCGGCCGGATTCAGACCACCGGGCCGGAGGCCGGGCTGCACGAGCGCGCCGACCAGCCGACCATCTGCGCCTACTACGAGCAGGTGCTGGCCGAGCGGATGGTCGGCCCGGGACGGGTCGAGTTCTTCCCTGGCTGCGACTACCTGGGCGGTCGCACGTTCGTCTCGCTCGAGTCGGGTGAGCACTTCGACGTGCCCGACCGGTGCCGGATCGTCGACGCCCGGTATCTCGCGCCCGACATCCCGGCCGAGACACCGCCGAGGTTCGAGGTGGCCGATGGCGTACGCGTCATCCCGGTCAACGACCTTCCCCTGTGGGAAGGAACGACCAGCCAGTACGTCGTCGTGGGGTCGGGCAAGACCGCGACCGACGCCTGCGTGTGGTTGCTGGGCCGCGGCGTCGACCCCGGCGCCATCTGCTGGCTGCGACCGCGCGACCCGTGGATGCTGAATCGGTCGCTCATCCAGCCGGACCCGGCCATCTACCTGGGCATGGTGTCCGAGACGATGCGGCTCGCGGCCGGGGCGAGATCCTTGCCGGAGCTCTTCGGACAGCTGGAGGACGCCGGCATCATGTTGCGGATCGACCCCTACGTCACCCCGACGATGGCCAAGGCGCCCACCTTGGGGACCTGGGAGCTCGACCTGCTTCGCAGCATCGAGCACGTCGTACGCCGCGGGCACATCCGAACGGCTCGGCGAGGTCGGCTCGACCTGGAGCAAGGATCAGTTGCGCTGGCCGACGACGCGCTGATCGTGAACTGCGCCGCCGACGGTCTGAAGATGCCGGCGTTGGTCCCGATCTGGGGCCGCGAGACGATCACGCTGCAACCCATCCGAGCCGGCTTTCCCTGCTACGGGGCCGCGCTGGCCGGATACGTCGAGGCCACGCGCGCCGACGACGCCGAGAAGAACCGGCTCTGCCCGCCGTCGTCGTACGGGAACTCTCTCACCGACTGGGCTCGGATGTTCGTCCGCGGCTCCCGCAACACCGCCGTGTTCTCTGCCGAACCCGACATCAAGGCGTGGACCGACCGGATCGCCGTGAACCCGGCCCGGATCCCGCCCGACCATCCCCGTTCGCCGGACCTGGACGACGCCGTCGACCGGTTGGGTCGATACGTCGGGCCCGGGGTAGCGCGGCTGGCCGCCCTCGGAGGCCTACCAGTCTGATTCAGCGCCCGTGTGCGCACTGGCGGCCGGAAATCGCCCGCGAACCGCGTAAGTCTTGACTTCTTGGCCGTCCAGTATGATTCCAATCTTGCCAGAATTGTTCTTGCTATCGCCGGACAAACCGATCTGTGTGTGAAACGTCGAGAAACGCTGGTTCGCATTGATGCCTACGACGACGTGCGTTGAGTTATAGGTGGCCGCACACCATTCCCAAGCAAAGTCGTAGCTCTTGCCGTCGATATCAAGATTTGAAGCCTCATCGAGTCCACTGTCGATCAGGAGATCCCTAGACTCCTCGGACGAGTCTGCCAGATGAATGGTGTCAGGAGCGGTGGTGGCTTCGGAGCCACCTGTAGTCGATGACTCGGTGACCGTCACTGTCGGCCCAGGAACGTCGCGAGTAACGGTCGGAGCTGCTGCAGTTACCGTCACCGTCGCGCCAGCACTCGGGGACGTAGAAGTGATGGTCTTGTCCGTCGCGGCAAGTGTGCCAAAAAGACCGATCGCCGCGACGAGGACGCCACCGAGGGCGCTGATCACGGCGATCAGTATCTGGGTCCGGTGGCTGGCGTTGACAACCTGGTGACTCATACCGCGATCATGGAGTTCGCCGAGCCCATGTCCGAAGCAGCAGTTCGAACAGGGTGCGGTCGCCATACGCGATTTAGACTTGGAGCCGGCCACGGCGCCCGCAGGAGAGCACTCGGATGGGGCAAGTCCAACCCCGACCGAAGCGCCCGTTGAGCCGGCTCGGTGGAAGGAATCTATGCTTCAGCCATGGACGCCGAAGTTCGGTCATTGATCATTGGTTTCGTTCTCACCACTGTACTGGGGGGCGTATTCGGGGCGTGGTTTCAACGGTTGGCTTGGCGCCGGCAGGCGCGACTGGAGATGGCCAAACAATCCTATATCGACAGTACTGCGCTGTACTCGGAGGCAACTCGACTCATTGACCGCCGCTACTACGGGCTGTTCCGGTGGTACCTATCCGTGCGCGACAGGAGCGCCACTGCAGTCGTGGAGGCCCGCGAACTCCAGTACTACCAAACGGTAGGCGTTTGGAACGAGTCGTTGCGAATATTGCACAACCGCCTGCGCATGGATTTCGGCGAGATGCGTGCGCTCGCCTTCCTCGACTATGCGGACGACTTCAAACCAGAACAGCCGGAGAGTCTGCACTACCGCTTTGTCAGGGCCACCCAGTTGGTACGATTGCTCTTTGCGGATCGCGCAGATCTGGATGAGGTCACATCTGCCATCAACGAGCTGAACTGGGCGCTAACCGCCTTTGCCAACGACGCTGCGAATGACCTCATGCAACGGTCTAGATCCCTGAGCGCCCTGAAGCTTGCAAGCTCTTCGGACGAGGCCACGCCCGGGCTGATATCTGGTCCACAGCACCCCGGAGGTAAGCATGATCCCCCTACCTGATCCCGGAAAGGTTGCCTACCAGACGCCGTTCGATTGACACCCGTCTGCTGCTTGGCAAAGTCGTTCTGTTCACTTCCCGACCCAAGGCAGGCCCGAAGTCGCCACGCGGGCCAGGTTGGCGTCTTCACACACAAACAGCGCACCATGCCGGCGAGAGCGCTCCGAACGTTCCGCTCCAGCGGACACGGGGTGAGAGCAACGTAGAAACGGTCAGCCATCGCCAGGGCGTGGACCAGAGTTCATGATTCCTGAGTCAGCCGGCCAGGGTGAGCACGATCAGCGTCACGTTGAGTCCGGTGATGACGGCGGCCACCAGCGCGGCGATGACGGTCGTCTGGCGGCGGTTGACGAGCGCGCCCATCAGGTCGCGGCGCCGGGTGAACATGACCAGCGGAATCAGCGCGAACGGGATCCCGAAGGACAGCACGACCTGGGAGATCACCAGTGCGGCGGTGGTGTCCGCCCCCGCCGCGATGATCACCAGCGCCGGCACCAGGGTCACGAGCCGACGGACCACGAGCGGGATCCGGCGACGCAGGAAGCCTTGCATCACCACCTGACCGGACAAGGTCCCCACCCCGGAGGCGGCGAACCCGGAAGCCAGCAGGGCCAGCCCGAACAGCAACGCGGCGATCGGGCCGAGCGTCGCCGCTATCCCGGCGTAGGCACCTTCGATCGTGTCGACGGGCACCGGCAGGTCCGACAGGTTCTCCGCCGCCACGGCCAGCATGGAGAGGTTGATCAGACCGGCCAGACCCATCGCGGCCACCACGTCCACCCGCTGACTGCGCAGCAGGGCCAGCCGCTGCTCCTCGGTGCCCCGGACGTAGCGGGTCTGCGTGAGGGCGCCGTGCAGGTAGATGACGTGCGGCATGACGGTGGCACCCAGCATGCCCGTCGCCAGCAGCACGGTCTCGGTCCCCTCGAACCGCGGCACCAGCCCGGCCGCGGCCGCGCGAGGGTCGACACCTCCGATCACCAGGCTGTACAGGAACCCGATCAGGACGACCAGCAGCATGCCGGTGATCACGACCTCGAACTGGCGGGCGCCTCGGGTCTGCAGACCCAGCAGCGCGAAGGCCACGACCGCGGTGATGACGCCGCCGACCAGCAGGGGCAGGTCGAAGAGCAACCGGAGGGCGATGGCTCCGCCGAGCACCTCGGCGAGATCGGTGGCGATGGCGACCAGCTCGGCCTGCAACCACAGGCCGCGGGTGAGGGGTCTACCGAAGTTGTCCCGGCAGAGCTCCGGCAGGCTCTTCCCGGTGGCGATACCGGCCTTGGCGGAGAGGTACTGGATGAGCATCGCCATCAGGTTGCTGACCACCAGCACCCAGATGAGCAGATAGCCGTAACTCGATCCCGCCGTGATGTTGGTGGCGAAGTTCCCGGGATCGATGTAGGCGATGGCCGCCACGAAGGCCGGACCGAGCAGGGCCAGCGGCCCTCCGACGGTGGCCATGCCGACGAGCCGCGATCGGGCGTTCAGCATGCCTCAGCCGGTCCCGTCGGAGTCGGTGGCCACCTCCAGCGTCTCGAGGGCGTCCAGCTCGTCGGTGGACCGGCTCCGTACATCGGCGAAGACCTGCTGCTGCGTGGTCTCGATCCGCTGGTTGACGATGCCGCTCAGGGCGTACGCGATCGCCCCGGTCTGCCGGACCGTCAGGTCGTCGACCAAGGGTTGCTTGGCCGAGGTGATCGCCACGCCACTCGCCGCCCCGTCCGCATCCTGGGTCACCCCGACCGCGAACCGTTCCCGCGGGTTCACGGCCGGGTCGGCGTAGTGGTCGCGCAGGTTCAACAGCAGACGATGCCACCTCAGCACCTCGTCCTTGCTGTTGTGCGTGCTGGCGACGTCATCCTCGGTCAACACCCCACCCGTGCCGCCCGCGCCGAAGCAGCGCGCGTACGAGAGCAGTGCCGTCGTCCAGATCGCTTCGACGGCGATCTCGTCGGGCTCGGCCCGTTCGGCCAGATCGCTCACCAGCCGCTCGCAGCACCGCAGCACGGTCTGCAGGTCCTCGAACACCTCGACGACACCGACCAGACCCAGGGCAGCCGGGTCGGTCAGGTGCCGTACGACCTCCGCCGTGGCCGCGCTCGTCCCGTTCGCGCTCACCCTCGCCTCAGCCGACCGATGGGCCGAGGCCCCACGACTGCGGCGTGCTCGAGTCCGGCGACGGTTGGTGCAGACCCTCGTCGAGCTGGCCGAACTCGGTCATCAGCGCGCGGCTGCCACCCCAGGGCGTCTGTTCCTCGGCGATCAGCGTGTTCGTCGTGAG
>DATDAP010000446.1:0-3977 GCA_036525335.1 Microlunatus sp.
ACCAGACCGGGATACAGCGCTACTGCGGTGACATCGCGCTCGCGCAGCTGGGCCGCCATCACCGCCACCATCCGGTCGTCGGCGGCCTTGGCTACGCTGTATGCGACCTGATCGTCGCCATTGAGATAGCTGCCCGGGAAGAAGGAGATGGTGACCACCAGCCCACCCGGGCGTAACAGCGGGGTGGCGAGCACCGTGGCCGCATAGTGGGCGCGCACTCCGGCCTGGAACATCTCGTCCCACACCTGCAGCGGCTGCGACCAGAACGGGCCGCTCATGTCCGCGTAGCGATCATCGTGGTAGGCCGCGTAGCCACCCCACACGTTGTTGACGAGCAAATCGAGCCCGTCGGACTGCCCCGCGACCCGGCCGAACAGCGCTCGCACCTGGTCGTCGTCGGTGTGGTCGCAGACCACCGGCACGCCCCTACCGCCGGCCGCGTCCACCTCGGCGGCGGTCTGCTCGACCGTGCCGCCCACCACCGGGTGAGTTACCGCCGACCCAGTCGAGCGGCCGGTCACGTAGACCTCGTGCCCGGCCGCGCCGAGCGCCCGAGCGATCCCCTTACCCACTCCCCGGCTCGCGCCGGTCACCACCGCTGTCATCATGATCGACAGACAACCGGAGCGGTCTGACAGTCTCAGCTCGAAGTGACTGGCGTCGGACAGCCTGGACGCGGTGAACCCCTACAAGTTCCCGCAACCTTCGGTCAACGGTCCTGCAAGGTCCCTGAGCGTCGGTTGCCGGGCAGCCGTTCTCCAACGGGCCGTGACCGGACACGGGTCCGGTGCCGACGGTGCGGCTGCGCCCGCCGTGGCGACAGGGCGGATTCCGCATCGGTTGACGGTCGCTCTGCGTGCTCCGCACGACGGTCGCCGACGGACACCGGCTATTGAGGATGTTCCTGGTGACGCCGGAAATCATCAGCCGGACTGAGCACTCGCGGACCAACGGTGCATCTGGCGACCAGCTCTCGCAGCGCGAGGCTCAGCGCGGTGCGATCTGCACCGCACCAGGGCCGACGATGTTGATCTCGCGCGTCGCCTTCCGCTTCCCAACCAGCTTCCTCGTGACGTCGCGTACCTGCTCTGACGTCAGCCCGTCGAACTCGAACCACTTCCATTGCGTCTCTGACTCACTTTGACCCACGAGTTCACCGCCGAGCTCTTCCGCGGCACGCCTGAACTCCCCGTTGAGATAGTCGTTCTCGAAGAACGCGAGGTCGTCGATCGAGATGTAGAGCTTCACCGCCATCCCGACAGGCTATCGACCGGGCCCAGAGACGCCGGTTGGCCATCGAGGCACGACGCGTCCACCCACATTTGGCCGTGCGACACGCGACAACGAGCCGAAGTGCTCGACAGCAACTCACCGGCTGCGCCACCTCGGTCGCCGCACGGCCGCCGTCAGGCCGAGCACTTCGATGCCCGGCCTCGAGGTCGCCTAGTTGGCTGCGTTCGGAAGTCGCGGACCGGCATGCCCAGCCAGACACAGCCAATGGTCACCTGACGGATCCACGTTTGGGACATTGGCATGGTGAAGGTCTCCGGGCTGGTCCGACCCGATGTCAACGGAGTCCACGACGATGCATCTCAGCACTGCGGTCTCATCGACGACGCGGACCTCGGGATCGCGGAGCTCTTGTCCGTGCCACGTGTTGCTGCCGCGGCGGTTGGAGTCGAGATAGGACTCAAGGTCGAACCAGTCGCCTTTGTGAGAGATCCAAGTGAAGCTCGGGTGCAGCAGTTCTCGGAGGCGGGCCTCGTTCTTGCCGGCCATCGCCTTGGCGCGCTGGAGAGCCGCCGAGAGGACATCGTCGCTGGTGAACGGTCGGCTTGCGCGTATGGTCTCGTCGTAGCGGTAGTTTCCGGTGGTGCCATCGCGATCGTTGTTCGACGACGTCCGCGCGATGGTGTGCGAAGTCATCAGCCGCAGCGATCCGGTGGGCCGTGTCGAGGCGCTCCAGGTCCGTGACGACGGGGCTGTGCTGATGGTCACCACCGCGGCAGGCGTTCGGTTGGTCGTGAAGGTCGCCGCTGCACGGACCGCTTATCCGATGAGCTTCGAGCGGACGGCGGTGCTCACCGGGCTGGCCCGCTCGGCTGGGGCGCCCGTCCCTGAGGTCCTGGCGGCTGACGACTCGTTGTTCCGCGGTCGATGGCGCTACCTCATCGCTGAGCACATCGACGGCGTCAGCTGGCGCGAGCTACGCCCACGATTGAGCACGACTCAGGTTGCCGCCGCCCACCGCGCACTGGCCGAGACACTGCTGGGGGTGCAGTCGGTTCGCTTCACCGCGTTCGGCGAACTCGACCTGAACGGCCAGCCTGCCGTCGGACAAGACGTCGTGACCGCCCTTCATCAGCGCGTCGACCTGCGCGTACATGATCCGCGCGCTCGAGCCGCCATCCACGAGGTGCTCACCCGCGACGGTGCGCTGTTCTCCTCCCAGGATGCGGCGACGTTGTGCCATGACGACCTCCACCACGACAACGTCTTGTTCCGCAAGAGCTCCAACGGATGGCGGCTAGCTGCCCTGCTGGACTGGGACAAGGCATGGGCCGGCCCAGCCGAATCCGACGTCGCCCGGATGGCCTTTTGGGACGACATGACCGGCCCGGGCTTCTGGGAGGCGTACCCGGCCCCGAACGACACCGACGATGACGCCGCTCATCGGGCGCTGATCTACCAGCTGCTGTGGTGCCTCGAGTACGACGACGGAACGGCGCGCCACGCCGCCGACACCACCCGCCTCCAACGGCTGCTAGCAGTTCCTTAAACCGGTCCTCCATGAAGGCTGGCGTTCTCGCCGACGGTTGCGGTTCAGCACAACTCATCCGACCTGCGAACATCTTTGGATGGAGGTGCGTGCAGTTAGCGGCGACGCTGATCGGATCGCCGGTTTGAACGCGGCGGGCTGTCGCGTCGGCTTCCGAGGATTGATCAGCGACGCGTACCTGGCGGGCTACGACGGGCTCCCGCGGCTGCGGCGCGAAACGCTCGCAGAACCTTGCGACGACGACATCCAGCTGGTAGCCGACGACGGCGAGGAATGCTCGGCTGGATTTCCGGCGGCTCGGCGCACGAGGACGATCTCGGACCGGCGACGTACGAGGTCAGGGCCTGCTATGTGGTCCCCGCCCGCTGGCGGACGGGGATCGGCCGCCAGCTGATGGCGGCCCTGGTCGACCGGCTAGATCCGCAGCGCTGGAAGCACCTCGTGCTGTGGACTGTGGTGATGCGTCCCCGACCAACGCGTTCTACGTCTCGCTCGGGATGCTGCGTGACGGCCGAGAGGCGCTGCTCGACTGCGGTGGGCCGGTGCCGCTGGTCCGCTTCTCTGCCGATCTCGAGAGGATGCGGGCCAAGACACCGACAACGACAGTCCCAGGACGAGGGATGGGCGAATCTGCCGACGGCTAATGCTGACCTCGTTCTCGTTGGACGGTCCGCTTCCGGCGACGGTCGATGCCAGGACGGACGTCCTGCGAGACGCCGGGCGCGACTTCAACTTGCGATTTCGGGTTGAGGCAGTACGCCACCCATGATCTCGTAAACATTGCCGTCGGGCGCTCATGTTCCAGACCGAGATCGGCGGCTAGGGCGCGCTGACCGGTGCCCTCAACTGTGGAGCTCGGGCGATTTCGCCCTCAGTCGCTGGCAGGCGGAGTTCAGCGAGTCGTATGTCGAGGCGCCCTACGAGTTCCTCGAGCTGCCCGGCGTCTCCCATTGGATTCCCGAGCAGCGACCGGCCGAGGTGGCCACGGCGATCGCCCACCGGGTCCGTTCGGTCGGCTAGGGCGCGAGCAACCGGTCGACGGCGTCCAGCAGCGTGGCCTTCTCGGTCGCGACGGTGAAGTCGGGCTCGCTGATGATCCGGTCGAGGAAGCCGTCGAGGAGCACCATCAGCCAGCGGGTCGCGCGCACCGGCGTGAGGTCGTCGCGGATCTCGCCTCGCTGCTGGGCCATCTCGACCC
>DATDAP010000447.1:0-8287 GCA_036525335.1 Microlunatus sp.
CACCGCCTACGACGAGACCGATGACCGCCCCCTCGTCAAGAAGCGGTTGCTGGCCCTGGCCCTCACCTTCGGGGCGATCGTCTTCATGATCATCCTGGTGACCCTGATCGCGGTGCTGCCGATCGTCTTCTCGGTGTTCGAAGGCGGTCCGTTGCGCTGGCTGGTCCAGGTCGTCCGCTGGGTGCTGATCGCGGTCTTGATCATGATCGCGCTCGCCGTCCTCTACCGCGTCGCGCCGGACCGTGACTCTCCGAAGATGCGCTGGGCCTCCCCCGGGGCGATCGTGGCCACGCTGGTGTGGTTGCTCGTCTCGCTCGGTTTCTCGCTCTACGTCACGTTGTTCGCCAGCTACGCCAAGACCTACGGAGCGCTGGCCGGCATCGTCGTGCTCCTGATGTGGTTGTGGCTGACCTCGTACGCCGTCCTGTTCGGGGCGGAGATCAACGCCGAAGCCGAACAGCAGACGATCAAGGACTCCACCGTGGGGCCCGCGAAACCCCTGGGTCAGCGCGGCGCCGTCGCGGCCGACTCACGACCCCCGACCGGAGGCGGCACCGGCGATGACGCCGACGACGACGCCGTGGCCGACACCCCAACAGCGAGAGGACTCGCCATGTCCAGTGACACCGAAGGCCGACTACCGGCCACCCGAGCGACCGACACCACGCCGGCCACCGCTCCACCCGACGACTCGATCGCTGCGTTGATCACCCAGGTGACCGAGGAGTCGAGCCGGTTGGTCCGCACCGAGCTCAAGCTCGCCCAGGTGGAGATGACCGAGAAGGCGAAGACCGCCGGCATCGGCCTCGGCGCCTTCGGAGTGGCCGGCGTACTGGCCCTGTTCGGCGTCGGCTGCCTGATCGTCACCGCGATCTTCGCCCTGGCCCTGGTGCTGCCGACCTGGGCGGCGGCGCTGATCGTCGGGGTGCTCGTGTTCGCCGTCGCCGGAGTCGCCGCCCTGATCGGGAAGAAGAAGGTCACGGAGGCGACCCCGCCGGTACCGAGCGACGCCGTCGAGAACGTCAAGGCCGACGTGGCCGAGATCAAGGAGAGTGTGCACAGATGAGCAGCCCGATCGAGCCCGTGCCGGCCCCCGCGGTCGAGAACAGCAACCCCACCGTCGAGGAGCTGGAGGCCGATCGCGCGGCCACCCGCGCCCGGCTGGCCGCTTCTGTCGAGGCGCTGGCGGCGAAGGCCGACGTCAAGGGTCGGGCGAAGCAGCAGGCGGAAGAAACCGGCGATCAGATCAAGGTGAAGGCTCAGGAGCTGCTGGCCCGGGTCCAGCAGCTCCCTCCGGCCGCGCTGGCCGGTATCGCGGCCGGTGTCGGGGTCGTCCTGGTCCTGGCGATCAGGAGCAGCCGCCGAGGCTGAGGCCCTTTCGTCGGGATCAGGAGGTCCGGTCGGCGAGAGCGGCGGCCGCGGCCAGGTCGATGAGCAGGCCGCCCAGTCCCCCTGCCGCCCGGCCCGGCATCCGGGCCGAGGTCTCGACCCGCGGTTGCAGCGGGCTGACGGTGATCAGACCGGCGCGCCGGACGGCCGCTGCGAGTCCGTGTTCCTCGCCGTGCGGGAGACCGGGGAAACCGCCGACCGACCGGAATGCCGACCACGACACCGCGAGATTGGCGGCGTACACGTGGTCGTGGCGGCCGGCGCGGATACCCGTGTCGACGATCTGCCGGTAGGCGGCCTGCGCCACCTCGCCGGCCTCCCAGTGGGCGAGATCGGCCAGACCCAGCACCAGGTCGGCCCCGCTCTCCCGCGCTGCCGCCAGCAGTCCGGTCACCCAGTCCGTCGGGACCGTGGTATCGGCGTCGGTGCTCAGCACCCAGCAGTCGGGCGACAACTCCGGCGGTGCCGCCACGGCGGACCGGATCAGCCGGGTCCGGACGGTGCCGACCGGCATCGTGGTCGTTTCCCGCTGGACCAGCGGTTCGATGCCGTCCCGTTCGGTCAGATGGGCCAGTGCTCGCCGGTACGTGGCGTCGGCACAGCGGTGGGCCGAGACGGCCACCCGAGCGCGGGCCACGACACCGGCGGAGCGCGCTGTGTCGATCGCCCCCAGAACCGACTCCAGGCAGGTGCCGATCGTGGCCGCCTCGTCGTGGGCCGGAACGGCCACCACGATGTCGACGGCCCTCACCTTCGGGCCCCGGCCCGCGCCTCAACACCCAGACGCGTCGCCTCTCCGTCAGCGTTGAGCTGGGCCACGTACAGACTCAGATCGTCGATGGCGTGGCCGAGGTCAGGGTCGAACGCCAGTCCGGCCGGGCCGGCCAGCGCCCGGATCTCCGCCAGGGCGGCGACGACTGCCCCGGCCACCACCGCTCGGGACTCGCCGCTGACGCCCGCAGCCTTCGCTCCTGCCGCCGCCCGATCGAGTCCGGGAGCGTCGCGAAGGGCGTCGTCGAGCCGCGCGCCGGCCAACCTGACGACGGTGAGGGCCGAGATCAGCTGCTGGCGGGCACGCCCCAGACGGGCGTCCTGGGCAGGCGACACCGATCGGCCGGCGAGCATCGCCAGGGTCGTGTTCAGCACCCGGACCAGGCCGCCGGCCCAGACCGCGGCCACGCCCACCCCGCCGGGCAGGAACGCGGGTCGCTGGAGATAGAAGTTCTCAGGGCCCACCACGTCGGAGCGGCGTACGAAGACATCGTGGACGGCCACGGTGTGGGACTCGCTCACCTTCATCGCCGAGGTCTGCCAGTGGCTCCGGTCCACCGGTAGCCCGTCGGTGGCCAGGTCCACCAGCAGATGAGTGGAGTCGTCCAGCCAGACCGGTACCAGAGCCCGGTCGATCACCCCGGCCCCTGAAGCGAAGCGGATCGACCCGTTCAACCGCAACCGGTCGTCGTCGAGGGCGGCCGACAGCCCGGTCCCGGCGGACCGGGAGGCCCAGACCCCGTACCGCTCCTCGGGTCGTGACCGGCAGCCCGCCTGGGCGAGGATGCGGAGTGCGTCGACATGACCCTCCACCAGGCGCCCCAGGGGGATGTCGGTGGCCCCCACTCGCAGCAGAGCCTCGACCAGCGTTGACCAGTCGAGGGTGGCCCAGTCCGCTTGACCGACGACGTGGTCGATGGCACCCCGCAGATCCTCCGGGTCGGGGTCGTGGCGCCGGTAGTCGGCAGGAAGATCCCAAGGCTCCGGGACCGGCGTCAGTCGGGACAGTGCTTCGGCCGTCATCGAGTTTCTCCAGTTCGATCCGAGGGTGGAAGTGCGGTCGGGTGGTGGGGATCGGCCTGCACAGGCAGGAGGATCAGCTGTTGGTGGTGATGGCCGAGCATGGCCGGTGGGACCACCGGACCCCGGCCCGGGGCCATCGACTGCAGCTGGCTGGCGAACTCCGCGCACGCCAGACCGTGGGCCCGCTCCGCCGCTTGGTCGGTATCCAGCACGAGCAGCCGGCGCTGATCGGCGAGCAGGTCGTCCGGTGTGGACCAGTAGGTCATCCAGACACCGAACTCGACGAGAGGCCGATGGAGCTGGCGGGCGACCGCACCGGCAGCGCGGCCGACGGCACGGTGATCGGGATGAGGATCACGCCGCCACGGCGCAGCGAGGACCACCTGGTCGTGACTGCGCAACCAGTCGTCCGCCACCAACCGCAGAGCGGCGCTCAGCGCCGGCCCGCAGTCGGCGAGTGACCCGTCCGGCAGTCCCAGGTAGTGACGCCGGTCGACCCCGAGCACCGACAGGGCGGCGTGCCATTCCTCCAATCGGCGAGCAGCTAGATCAGCCGGCCGAGGGCCGACCTGGTCGAAGCACGCCTCGCCGGCGCTGGCCACGATCGCGGTCACCGGCCCGAGCTCCCGCACCCACTGATGCATCAGTCGTCCTAGCCCCAGCGTCTCGTCGTCGGGATGGGCGGCCAGGACCACGAGGGGCACCGGGGTGGGCACGGCCAGCTCCCGCACCAGTGCCCGGGGATCGAGGTGCTCGGCCGTACGTCGGACGTCGGCCCAGACCTCCGGCCCGAATCCTGGAGGAGTGACCTCGCCCGTGGTCCGGCGGTTCAATCCCGGACCAGCACGTCGAGGACGAAGTCCCGGTCGTCGTGATGGACCGCCCGGACCCAGCTCCTGACGGCGGGGGCGGCGGGGGCGGCAGGGGCGGCAGTGGCGGTAGGGGCGGCGGCCGGGCCGGTCAGGGACTGGATCGCTTCCAGGTTGGCGTCGGCGCCGCTCAGGTACCCGTCGTGCGGACGATGCCGCCAGTGCACGACGACGATCTCAGCGGTCGGGGCTGACTCCTCAGCGATCACCGACCACAGCCGGGCGCGCTCTGGGTCAGCCAGGTAGTAGGCGAACTCGGCGATCACGACGAGGGCGAAACTCGCCTCCGGCCGTTCCGGCCGACCGGGCTGACGGATCTGTCCGGTCGACACCTGAGGGAGTCCCGCACAGCGGGCTGCGGTCAGCCGGACCGCCTCCGCCGAGGAGTCGGTGGCCACGACGGCGTCGGCACGATGCGCCAGCTCGGCGGCCAGATCGCCCGTGCCGCAAGCCGGGTCCCAGGCCGACGCGTACGACGCGCGCGTCAGGCAGGCCAGCAGCACGGCCCGTTTGCGTTGCTCGTAGAAGCTCGAGGCGACCTGCCAGGGATCCGGATCGGAGCGGTACAGCGTGTCGAAATCCGGGACGATCACCATCACGTGCTCCTGTGTTCCGGCCAGTCGTACGCGCCGGCCGACTCGACCGGACGTCTGAAGTTTACAGCGTATATACAGGCTCCCTTCGCTCGAATCCGACTTCGCGGATGTGGCGGCATCCCCGGGTCGGTCGAATCGCTCGTGCCGCGTGGTCGGCGTCCCCAGCGGCAGCCCGGCGCGGACCGCTAGTGGTTGCGACCGGAGGTTCGTCAAGGGTGTCCGGGGTTCAGGTGCGTGCATCGCCAGGCCGACGAGGGAGGGATGCCGAGTCGCATCGCGACCGAGGAGAACGCAGCGAGGTGCGTGCCTGGGCGCCGGACGCCCTGACGAACCTCCGGTCGTGACCGCTAATGTGGCGCCGCCGCTGGGATGTCCGAGGAGGCTGCCGTGGAGTCGTCGTTCGTCTCACTCCTGTGGATCGCCCTGTGCGCGGTGATCGCTCCTCTGCTGGCCGGCCTTGTCCCGCGGAAGCTGGTGCCGGAGGTGGTGATCCTGCTCGTCGCGGGAGTGCTGATCGGTCCGTTCGGTCTCCAGCTCGCCACCACCGACGACGCGATCGGCATCCTGCGCGAGCTCGGTCTGGGAATGCTGTTCCTGCTGGCCGGCTACGAGATCGAGATCTCTGAGCTGACCGGACGGTCGGGACGCCGGGCGCTGATCACCTGGGTGATCTGTCTGGGGATCGCTCTGGCCGTGGTCTTCCTGATCGGATTGGCGGGCCTGATCCAGGCCGAGACGGCCATCGCCATCGCGCTCTGTTCGACCGCCCTCGGCACGCTGTTGCCGATCCTGAAGGACGGTGGCTTGCTCAACAGCTTGGTGGGCCGCGCGGTGATGAACCACGGCGCGTACGGCGAGCTGGGGCCGATCATCGCGATGGCGGTGCTGCTCGGCACCGCGGGACCGGCCGAGGCGGTGGTCGCCGTGATCATGTTCGCCCTGATCGCGGCGGCGGTCACGCTGCCGTGGCGGCGGGTCCGACAGGAGACGTCCAAGATCATGGCCCTGATCCGGGCCGGATCGGAGACCACCGCTCAGACCACGGTGCGACTGACCGTGCTGCTGCTGGTCGGTCTGAGCGTGCTGGCCGAGGTCTTCGAGCTCGATGTGGTGCTCGGCGCCTTCGCGGCCGGCTTCATCCTGCGGCAGGCGCTGCCCCGCGGCGACGAGCAGCTGGAGACGAAGCTCAACGGACTCGCCTTCGGACTGCTGATCCCCATCTTCTTCGTCACGTCCGGGATGGCCATCGATCCACGGGCTGTCGCGGCCTCGCCCCTGGTCCTGGTCCTGTTCGTCGGGATGATCATGATCGTCCGGGGGCTGCCGGTGTTCCTGTCCAGCAAGCTGGAGCGCGACCTCGGCACCGGTCGATCGATGTTCGACACCACCGAGAGCGCCCGGATCGGGCTGTTCGCGGCGACCGGTCTGCCGATCATCGTCGCCGTCACCTCCACCGCCGTCTCCGCCGGCCAGATGACGAGCGCGAACGCCTCGGTGCTGGTGGCCGGCGGTGCGGTCACCGTGCTGCTGATGCCGTTGGCGGCCACCCTGCTCGGAAACCGCAACGATGCTGCCTCCGTGCGTGGCTGAGTCCTAGTCCGTCTCGCCCCTCTTGACCGAAGTGAGCAGCAGCTGGGCGACGTCGAGCACCTCGACCTCCTCGCGGGCATCGCCCGCGTGCTGCTCGGCGGTCAGACCGTCGGACAGCATCACCCGACAGAACGGGCAGCCGACGGCGATCTGATCCGCCCCGGTGGCCACCGCCTCCTTGGTGCGGTTCACGTTGATCCGCTCGCCGATGTTCTCCTCCATCCACATCCGGCCGCCACCGGCACCGCAGCAGAAGGAGCGCTCGGAGTTGCGCGGCATCTCCTCGAAGGTGGTGTTCGGGATGACCTCGAGCAGCTCGCGTGGCGGGGCGTACACCTGGTTGTGGCGGCCCAGGAAGCAGGGATCGTGGTACGTGATCTTCTTCGTCGCCTTGTCGTCACCCGCGGACGGGGCGACGGGCTTCAGCTTGCCGTCCTTCACCAGGCGGTTGAGCAGCTGGGTGTGGTGGACCACCTCCAGCTCGACCCCGAACTGGGCGTACTCGTTCTTCAGCGTGTTGAAGCAGTGCGCACAGGTGGCCACGACCTTGGTCGCCTTGGCCTCCTTGAGGGTCTCCGCGTTCTCCGTCGCCAGGCCGGCGAACACGAACTCGTTCCCGGAACGGCGGGCCGGATCCCCCGTACAGGTCTCGCCCTTGCCCAGCACGGCGAAGTCGACACCGGCGATGTGCAGCAGCTCGGCCACCGCCTGGGTGGTCTTCTTCGCCCGGTCCTCGTACGCCCCGGCGCAGCCGACCCAGAACAGCCACTCGACCTCGGTCAGGTCCTCGACGTCGACCCCGACCTGCTTCACCTCGAACGGCAGCTCCTTGGCCCACTCCATCCGCTTGCTGGGCGCCATGTTCCACGGGTTGCCCTTGTTCTCCAGACCCTTGTAGAGCCCGTTGAGCTCGGACGGGAAGTCCGACTCCAGCAGCACCTGGTGGCGGCGCATGTCCATGATGTGATCGACGTGCTCGATGTCGACCGGGCACTGCTGGACGCACGCACCGCAGGACGTGCACGACCACAGCACGTCCGGGTCGATCACGCCGAACAGCTCGGCGGTGCCGATCAGGGGCCGTTCGGCTTCCTTCACCGTGGCCTCGGGCAGCGCGCCGCGAGCCTCCTCGGCCGCCTGCAGGTAGGGAGCCTTGGCGTACGCGTGATCACGCAGCCCCATGATCAACAGCTTCGGTGACAGCGGCTTGTCGGTGGCCCAGGCCGGGCACTGCGACTGGCAGCGACCGCACTCGGTGCAGGAGCTGAAGTCCAGGAGACCCTTCCAGGTGAAGTCCTCGATCTTGCCGACCCCGAGGGCGGCGTCCTCGTCGAGCTCCTCCAGCTGCTCGAAGTCGAGCGGCTTACCGTCGACCATGATCGGGTCGAGGCGGCCCAGCGAGGTCGTGCCGGGGTCGCGCTTGAACCAGATGTTGACCCAGGCGCTGAACCGGTGCCAGGCCACCCCCATGGTGACGTGCCGGGCGATCACGATCACCCAGGTCATCGAGATGATGATCTTGATCATGGCGACCAGGAACACGAGGTTGTCCAGGGTGGCCGTGCTCAGTTCGTCGAAAGGGACGCCGATGAACCAGGTCAGGGGGAAGTCCCACTTCGTGCCGGTGCCGTGGGCGTACTCGAGACCGCGCAGGATCAGGCCGCAGACGACGACGCCGAGGATCACCGCCTCGACGAAGTAGGCCTGCCAGAACGTGGAGCCGAAGAAGCGACTGCGTCGACCCTCCGTGCGGGGGTGGTGCCGCTGCCGGATGACGATCAGCCCGATGATCCCGATCAGGGTGAGCCAGGAGAAGATGTCGGCCCACCACTCGAACACGACCCAGTGGCCGATGATCGGCAGCGCGAAGGTCGCGACGAACAACTGCCCGTACGCGGTCGCGACCAGCGAGCTCAAGGTGATGAAGCCGATCATCACGAACCAGTGCAGCATCCCGACCCGCTGCCACTGCAGCATCCGGGTGTGCCCCAGGGTCTCGGTGATCAGGCCTTTCCACCGCTCACCACGCCGATCGCTGCGGCCGGCCGC
>DATDAP010000448.1:0-6820 GCA_036525335.1 Microlunatus sp.
GGCCACGCTCGCGGTGTGCGGCAGGATCTCGGAGTAGACCCGGGCCTCGCGGACCCGGCGGGCGATCAGCTGGGCGTACTGGGCGCCGAAGTCGATCACCACCACCAGGTCGTGTCGACGCTCCATCTCCGCCTCGGTCACCCTTGCCGTCCCTTCGCCCGCCCGATGAGGGGCCCGAGTCTATGGCAGCCGCTGACCGTGCCTCACGCCAAGCGTTGGGCGGTGATGGTTGGATGTCACTGAGCACGGCTCGAACCAACGTGAGGAGAACCATGGCGGAGATGGCGAAGTTGGCGTACAAGCCCCTCGGCCTGGCGGCCAGCCTGGGCGCTGCGGCGATAGCCGGTCGGCTGGTCGGTCTGATCTGGAAGGAGGTCACCGACGAGGACGAGATCCCCGACGCGCTCGACGCGCAGTACTCGGTGGGCAAGGTCCTGGCCGCCGCGCTGATCCAGGCGGCGGTGTTCGCGATCGTCCAGGTCCTGGTCAACCGGGGCGGGGCGAAGGTGTTCGAGCGCATCACCGGCGCCTGGCCGGGCGACTAGCAGTCGGCGACCTGTCGTAGAAACCACTCCGGCACCTGATCTCAGGATCAGGTGCCGGAGCTGCTTCTCTGCCTACTCAGCTCAGCTCAGGACCCGCTTGGCGACGTCCGCCCGGACCGCCTTCAGGGGGGAGTTCCTGGCCTTGACGGCGGTCTTGGCGTTCGAGGTGGCGCCGGAGACCGGGCCCGCCAGGGAGTAGACCTTCCTGTCGTACGGCAGCGGGCTGGTCGTGCAGCGGGTGTCCCGGACCGGCAGCGTCGGGCGCACACTGAACAAGAACGTGTCGCCGATCCTCTCCAGGCAGGTCGACGGTCCGTCGACGTACAGCCCGTGCTGGCCCTCGTTGTCGACACTCACCATCACGGTCTTCGCGGCCGTCCTGCGATGAGCCGCCAAGGCGCCCTCGTACGCGGTCGCCGGGTCCCCCTCGGACTGGAACATCAGCATCTTGGACTGCAGACCGGCGAGGTCGATGGTGCGCGTCTGCGGCTTGAACTTCCAGTAGGCGCACAGGGGGACCGTGTTGAGGTAGCCGGTGAACGGGTACTTCTTGGTGTCGGCATCGGCCCGCCTGAGAAGCTGGGTCAGGTTGCCCGGGGTCGCGCTGTCGTTGCAACGCACGATCGTGCCGGCCAGGTCCAGCGACACCAGAGCCGAGCCCTTGACCTTCGAGGCGGTGCGCTGCACGAGGAACGGCGCCTTGCTCATCGGGACCTTGATCCGCTTCTCCAGCGTCCGCCGGTTCTTCCCCGAGGACCCCTTCTTGGCGTAGTCGGCGGCAGCGTCCACGATGTAGCCCGCGCCGACGAAACCCTCGTCGGAGTAGATGAGGCTCGCGACGACGTAATCGAGGTCCTCGGGACCCATCACCGGCGTCTTGCCCAACTTGTGAGCCTTCTTCGCCCGCGTCGCGAGCTTCTTCCGCGTCGACTCGTACTTCTTCTTCACCGACTTGGCGCTCTTGCCGAGACCGAAGTCGGCGTTGTGCCGGGCCAGGTAGGGGAACAACATCTTGTCCCGGCGCCGCTGGAACGACCTGGAGTCGAGGGTCTGATTCGCGTACATCGTCGAGGTCCACTGCATGTTGGAGTCGAGGATGAACCGGCCGACCCTGGTCGGGTAGGTGTCGGCGTACCAGGCGCCCAGCCAGGTGCCGTAGGAGTACCCGACGTAGTTCAACACCGGGTAGCTCACGCCCTTGTTCCTGGCCAGCAGCTGGCGGAGGAAGTCGAGGTCCCAGACGGTCTGCTGGGTGTTGATGTAGCGCGCCAATGGGTCAGTGGCGCAGGCATCGCCGAACAGCTTGGCCTCGGCGACCTCCACCGCGTGGGTGGCGCGGTTGCGCACCCGGCGATCGGCAACCTTGGGCAGCCGGTCGACCTTGGTCTTGGTGGTCAGGCATCGACCTCTGTGAGCGGGGAGGTTGTCATTGATGTTGGTGCTGGCGCCGAAGCCGCGCGGGTCGAAGCCGAGCAGGTCGTACTGGCGAAGCTGGGGCTTGCCGCCCCGTCCGGTGACATCGGGCATCGACAGCGCCTCGGTCAGCAGCCGGCCCTCGACTCCCGGCCCGCCAGGATTGCTGGTGAGCAGTCCCTTGGACGCGCCGGACGCCGCCAGATAGGCGATCGCGATCCTGATGTCGCCCCGCGCCGGGTTCTGCCAGTCCATCGGGACCCTGACGGAGGCGCACTGCGATTCGAAGTCGCCCGAGCACTCGCCCCAGCTGATCCCCTGATTCAGATACTGCGCGGGGATGGCCGGCACCGTCGGTTCGGCGGCCTCCGCGGACGGCGTCAGCATCGGTACGGGGGCCAACACGGCCACCGACGACGCCACCAGCACCGCTATCCAGCGACCGAACCGACGTGGCATAGAGCTACTCCTCGAGAAATGAACGCACGCGCCACGACGTGAGAGGCGCCTAAGCAGTGTGACTGCTGGTGCTCATTCGACCAAACTTCTCGCGGAAAATCACCGAGCGCGAGAGATTCTCAGGCTCGACCGATGGCCTTGAGCACCCGGAGGGCACCGACGAGACCGGTGACGAAGGCCTGTGGTGACATGCCGAAGCTCGGGGCGAGCGGGATCAGCGACTGCGTGCCGATGGCCTGGGTCTCGACGAATCGGAGCAACCCGTCGGGGCCCTGCCGGCGACCGAGACCCGACGCCTTCATCCCCCCCATCGGGGCGTCGATGCTGCCGAAGGTGGCGCCGTACGCCTCGTTGACGTTCACGGTCCCGCACCGAATCCGGCCGGCCACCTGGCGCCCCCGCGCGGGGTCGGTGGTCCAGACGCTGGCGTTCAGGCCGTAGACGGAGTCGTTCGCCCGCTCGATCGCCTCGGCCTCATCGCGCACGCGGTAGATGCTGACCAGAGGTCCGAACGTCTCCCCGGCGTAGCAGTCCATCTCGCTCGTGACCTCGGTCAGCACGGTCGGCTCGTAGAACAGGGGGCCCAGGTCGGGGCGCCGGCGACCGCCGGTGAGCACCCGGGCGCCCTTGCCACGGGCGTCCTCGACCTGCGCCTCGACCTGTTCGAGCTGCTGGGCGCTGACCAGGCTGCCCATCTCGTACTCGTAGTCCAGCGAACGGCCCAGCCGCACGGTCCTGGTCTTGGCCACGAACGCACTGGTGAAGGAGTCGTACAGGGCATCGGCCACGAAGATCCGCTCGATCGAGACGCACAGCTGTCCGGCGTTGTCGAACGAGCCGCGGACGGCGCCGGCGGCGGCGGCCTCCACATCGGCGTCGTCCAGCACCAGCAGGGGGTTCTTCCCGCCCAGCTCCAGCGAGCAGCCGATGAGCCGCTCGGCGCACTGCCGCGCGACGACCCTGCCGGTCGCCGTGGAGCCGGTGAAGCAGAGATAGTCGACCTGGGAGATGAGCTCCGGCCCGACCTGGTCGCCGGCTCCGTAGACGACCTGCCACAGATCGTCCGGCAGGCCGACCTCGCGGAGCAGGTCGACCGCGGCCAAGGCGACGTACGGTGTCTGCAGGTCCGGTTTGAGCACGATGGCGTTTCCGGCGACCAGAGCGGCCAGCCCGTCCGAGATCGTCGGGCTCAGCGGGTAGTTCCAGGGCGCGATGATGCCGACCAGACCCAGCGGTACGTGCCGCTTGTCGATCCGAGTGAGCAGCGGGACCATCCCACTCCCCCGTTGGTCGCGCAGCACGTGGCGAGCGACCCGGGCGTAGTAGCGCGCGGTCATCGCGAGGTGGACGATCTCCTCCATCGCGGTCAGACGCGCCTTGCCACCCTCGTACTGCAGCAGATCAGCCAGCTCCTCACGCCGGTCCAGCACCAGGTCGTGGAAGTCGAGCAGCAGCCGCTGACGCTCCTCCAGCGGCCGGACCGCCCAGGCGATCTGAGCCGCCCGAGCGCGGGTCACCGCGACCGCGACATCGGCCGGGGTGGAGGTCGGCAGCTCGACCACCAGATCGTCCTCGTACGTCGAGCGCCACGGCCACACAGGCCCTGTGGCGGCCAGCTGGGCGGCCAGCCGGCGCCCGTCCCAGGGCAGCGGATCGGTGGCCAGGGAACTCACAGTCGACATGGATCGAGCCTAGTTCTCCCGTCGGAGGTTAGGTTCCCTCCATGGATGCGGACGTCATCGTCATCGGGGCCGGGCTCTCCGGACTGGTCGCCACGCGCGAGCTCGCCGAAGCGGGCCGGTCGGTGCTGCTGCTGGATGGCGAACCCCTGCAGTCGCTGGGTGGGCAGGCGTACTGGTCGTTCGGCGGCCTGTTCCTGGTCGACTCACCCGAGCAGCGTCGGCTCCGGGTCCGCGACTCGGCCGAGCTGGCGCTGGCCGACTGGCTGGGCAGCGCGGCGTTCGACCGCCCGGAGGACCACTGGCCGCGTCGGTGGGCGGAGGCGTACGTGCAGTTCGCCGCCGGCGAGAAGCGGGCCTGGCTGCACGGCCTCGGAGTGCGCTGGTTCCCCCTGGTCCAGTGGGCGGAGCGCGGCGGCTACACCGTGCCCGGCCACGGCAACTCGGTCCCTCGCTTCCACGTCACCTGGGGTACCGGTCCGGGCGTCGTGCAGCCGTTCGCCGACGCCGTGCTCGCCTCCCACCGGGTGCGCATCCGCAGTCGCCACAAGGTGACCCGGATCGAGGTCACCGGGGGCGGCGTCCGGGTGCACGGATCGGTCCTGGAGCCCAGCGAGGCACCGCGCGGTGTCGCCAACCCGACCACGGCGGTCGGTGAGTTCTCGTTCGGCGCCCAGGCCGTGGTGCTGGCCAGCGGAGGGATCGGCGGGAACGTCGACCTGGTCCGGCAGCACTGGCCGCGGGCGTACGGAGAGCCGCCGCAGACGATGATCGCCGGGGTGCCGGATTACGTGGACGGGTCGATGATCGAGGTGGCCATCCGGGCCGGCGGCCGAGTGATCAACCCCGACCGGATGTGGCACTACCCGGAGGGGATCCTGAATCACTCGCCGCTGTGGACCCAGCACGGCATCCGGATCCTGCCGGGTCCGTCCGGCCTGTGGCTGGACGCCCGCGGCCGCCGCCTCCCCGCTCCTCTGTTCCCGGGCTTCGACGCTCTCGGCGCGCTGCGCCACATCACGGCCAGTGGTCACGACCACTCCTGGTTCGTGCTCGACGTCGAGACGGCGGCCAAGGAGTTCGCCCTGTCCGGCTCGGAGCAGAACGGCGACCTGACGGGCAAGGACCTTCGGCTGCTGGCCGGTCGGCTGCGGCCGGGACCCACCCCCGAGCTGCAGGCCTTCCTGGATCGCGGTGTGGACTTCCTGACCGCGGCCAGCACCGACGAGCTGGCGGCGAAGATGAACCAGCTGGCCGGCGAGCACCTGGTCGACGCCGGCTCGCTGCGGGATCTGATCGAGGCCCGCGACCTGCAGGTGAGGTCCGGCCTGGGCAAGGACCCGCAGGTGGTGGCCGTCGCTGCTGCCCGCCGGTTCGTGGTGGACAGGCTGATGCGGGTCGCTCCCCCGCACCCGTACCTCGATCCGGATCGCCCGGGTGAGGGTCGGGCCGGGGCGGGCGGTCCGCTGGTGGCGGTCCGGCTGCACGTACTGACCCGCAAGACTCTCGGTGGTCTGGAGACCGATCTGGACGGCCGGGTGCTCCGAGCGGACACCACGCCACTGCCCGGGGTGTACGCGGTGGGCGAGGCCGCCGGCTTCGGTGGCGGTGGCATGCACGGCTACCGCGCGCTGGAGGGCACTTTCCTGGGCGGCTGCGTCTTCAGCGGTCGAACCGCGGGGCGGGCCCTGGCCGCCGCCCTGGCCGACTGAACGGAACTCAGCCTCGCGAGGCCTGCAGCGTCTCGTGGTGACGGACGACCTCAGCCACCACGAACGTGAGGAACTTCTCGGCGAACTCGGGATCCAGCTTCGCCTCGGTGGCCAGCGACCGGAGCCGCGCGATCTGCTGGGCCTCCCGGTTCGGGTCGGCCGGCGGCAACCCGTACTCGGCCTTGAGGTGACCGACCTGCTGGGTGATCTTGAAGCGTTCGGCCAGCAGATGGATCAGGGCGGCGTCCATGTTGTCGATGCTGCCCCGCAGGCGGAGCAGCTCCTTCGCCGCCGCCGGCGCCATCCCCCGGTCATCGGCCGGCCCCTCGCTCATCGCTGACCCCTCGCTCATGGCTGTGGAGCCTAGACGGTCACAACCGGACGCAACCACTAGGGCACAGCGCCGCCGACACGGCGTTCCATCGTGGGAATCGGCTCCGGTACGCCGGTGGCAGCAATTCGTCTTGTGACCTTCCCGACACGCGCGCATCACATTCGCAGCGGCCGCTGTGACCGGCCTAACGCAGACCAGACGAGCAGGTGGTGTGATACCAGTCGGGCGAACCAGTTGCCCCCCGCCGGCCGGAGGGACCACGGTCCGGCCCCGCCTGACCGCCGGTGCTGACCGGCGGACACTGGTCCGGTCGAGCAGACCAGTCGACGATGCTGCGATGTCCTAGTACCTACTGAGGATCCTGCGTCGCCCGCCGTTCACCCAGCGGACACCGACGTCCGCTGCCGGCGGCCGAAAAGCACCGTAAGGTTATGTCCATCGAAGCAATCGAGGATCTCCTCAACGGAGGTACCAAGATCATCACTTCGACACTCATCTCGATGAGTGCTGGCGCAGCCTAGGAGCGCCGGACTACCCGGGTAGGTCCGCACGTATGAGGCGCGGACACCCCGCCGTGGCAGAGCTGCCGCACCGTCGAGTCGAAACCGAACCGCACCGCTGACGGTGACCCCTCTTGATCTTGCCCGGATCAGGTCGGAGAACCCCAGCGTCGATCAC
>DATDAP010000449.1:0-6897 GCA_036525335.1 Microlunatus sp.
ACACGAAATCATGAGTCGCTCGGTAGCGGTTGACCCAGGACTGCTCCTGGAGTCCTCTGCGTGGGACATCCTTGTGGCGGCCCGAGAGTCGGGTGACCACTCGCGGCTGACCAAGGCTTGGGAGCTGCTGCGCTGCCTACCTCACATGAGCCGTCATGCGCACTCCGATTCCGGTAGGACTTGACCTTCATCGATGACGAAACCCCACTCCCGTTGATGCGCGCCGTCGGGCAAGTTCTCGGCGCCGCTGACTTGACCGGAACCCGCCGAACCAGGAGACGATCGTAAGACCGCTATGACTAGGGACGTTGGTGGAGCCGCCTTGGGGATTTGAACCCCAGACCTACGCATTACGAGTGCGTTGCTCTACCACTGAGCTAAGGCGGCGTGCGCGTACGGCGAGGCCGTTCCGCCGGAGGCGGTTGCGCGACCGCCAACTATAGCGAGCAACCCGGGGTGGAGGCGAAACGCCGCCGTCGCCGCGACCGAGGTCGGCATCCTCACCAAGTTCACCATCGGTCCTCAGGCGGATCACAGGTTCACCGAGCAGACTCAGCGTCATCCCGATCGGGTCGTACACCTCTTCGTCCTCCCGATGGTCAAGGTGTTCCACCCAGAACTGAGGGCCCGGGCGGCAGGTTCCCCGGGCTCTCGGTTCACCCCAACGGGTCGGTGGGTCCTGTCGGCTCCCAGCAAATCCTCAGCAGGCAGATCCTCAGCAGCGCGTGCCGTCGGCGGGCACATGCCCGTCGAGGAGATAAGCCTTCACGTAGCGCTGGACGCAGGGGCTCTGTCCGTAGCCGAGATGCCCCTCCCCCTTCAGGGTCAGCAGGTGGCCCGAATCGAGCTGGGCGGCCATCCGCTCCGCGTACTCGTACGGCGTGGCCGGGTCGCCTGTCGTCCCGACGACCAGCATCGGCGCGGCGCCTTCGCCCCGGATGGTCGGCTCCTCGGGCGCCGGGGCCACCGGCCACAGCGGACAGACCAGATCCGCTCCGACGAACGGCCCCAGCGTCGGCGCACGTTCGGTCTCCTCGGCGCCTTCCCGCTCGGCTTCCGCCACGCTGTCGTCCTGGGAGTCGAGACAGCGGATGGCCGGGAACGAGAACTGCAGCTGACCGTACGAGCCGTTGCGGCTGCGCTGGTTGTACCCGTCGGCGAACACCATCAGATAGCGGCCGTCATCGTCGAAGGCGGCGAGCTCGAGCCCTTGCCGCAGGTACTTCCACCCGTCCTCGTTGTCGTAGAGCACGGCCAGCACCCCGGTCACCGCGAGCTGCTGGGTCAGCGGGGCTCGGCCGCCGTCGATGGTCTTCTCGTCGAGCCGCGTCAGGAGGTCGCTGATCGAGCGCTCCACCTCAGCTCTGGTGTCGCCGAGCTTGCACCCCTTCTTGGCACACCAGGTGGCGAAGTTGCCGAGCGCACGTTCGAACCCGTCCAGCTGGCTGACGTCCTTGCTGTCGGTGATGTTCACGGCCCCGTCGAGCACCAGCCGGCCCACCGTGGAGGGGTACAGCTGGGCGTACAGGGCACCGATCTTGGTCCCGTACGAGGACCCGAAGTAGGTCAGCTTCTCGTCGCCGACCAGCTGACGGAGGAGGTCGAGGTCGCGTACGGTCTCGGTCGTCGAGATGTGCTCCAGCAACGCCCCGGACCGCTCGAGGCAGCTGCGGCCGAAGTCGATCTGAGCGTCGATGAGGGCCTGCTGCTCCTTGGCGTCATCGGGGGAGACGTCGACGGAGGTGTAGGCGTCCATGGCGGCGCCGTTGGCGCACTTGACCGGCGTCGAGCTCCCGGCGCCGCGAGGATCCCAGCCGACGACGTCGAACCGCTCCAGCCCCTTCACCTCGAAGTAGCCGGCGTACGCGGTACCCGATGCTCCGGGCCCGCCCGGGTTGATGAACAGGGAGCCGGCGGCCGGTCCCGCACTGGCCGGCCGCTTCGCGACCGCCAGGGTGATCGCCTCGCGGTCGGGCTCGGCGTAGTCGAGCGGAGCGAGCACCGCGGCGCACTGAAGGCCCTTGCCGCAGCCGGACCACCGGACCAACTGATCGAGATAGCGCTGCAGACCCTGTCCCGGCGGCGGGGAGATGAATCCGGCGGGTCGGACGTCGGGGACGGGCTGGACCGGGCGACCCTCGGCCGAGGGTGTCGGCTCCGGGGGCGACTGCGTGGGTGGGGAGGTCACCGTTCCGGACGACGTCTCCGGCTGCGGCCGCGAGGTCGAGACGCCGCTCGGCACCTGCGAGCAGCCGGCCGACAGCAGCAACGACAGCGCCCCGAAGACGACGACGAGCAGGCCGAACGGCGTACGGCGGCGGACCGCTCTCACCGCTCTCCCCGTGTCATGCGGCGACTATAGGTGGGGCTTCCGACGCGGACCGACTCACGCAGGATCGGCGGGCCTCGGTCCGGGTGAACGTCCGCGGTACGCCGCCCGGGACGGACAGACGTCCGCCTTGGCGCACGCCTGGACACCGCCACCACGGACCCGGACCAGCACCGCGTCGGCGGGAACCTGGTGGGCGATCACGGTGCCCTCGCCGGCCGGGGTGGTCACCTGGCTGCCGATGGCCGGCGCGGACTGGGCGAAGTCGGCGTACAGGGGGTGCTCGTACTTCAGGCAGCACATCAGTCGCCCGCACGCGCCGGAGATCCGCAGCGGGTTGGCCGGCAGGTCCTGCAGCTTGGCCATCCGCAGACTCACCGGCTCGAAGCCCTTCAGGAAGGTCGAGCAGCAGAGGTCGCGCCCGCAGCTGCCGAGATCTCCGGCCAGCCGGGCGCCTTCCCGGGAGCCGATCTGACGCAGGTCGATCCGGGCCCGCAGCGCTCGGGCCAGGTCGCTGACCAGGCCCCGGAAGTCCACCCGCTGGGGTGCGGTGAAGTAGACGACGATCAGCTCGTCGAAGTCGGTGCCGGAGTCGAGGTAGTCGACCCCCATCACCTTCATCGGCAGCTCGTGACGCTTGATCAGGCGTTTGGCCACGAGCTTCGCCTCGGCCCGCCGCTGCCGGTTCGCCGCGTCCCGGTCGAGCTGGGTCTGATCGGCCCGACCGAGGCACTGCGGCAGCTCGCCGAAGTCGACATCGCCCACGGACTCGGGAGCCCACACGCACTCGGCCACTTCCGGACCGGCCTCGGTGGGCACCAGCACCTGCTCGCCGACGGCGTACGTCTCCCCGCCGGCGTCGAGGTAGTAGAGCCGGCCGTACCGCGTGAAGGAGACGGCCATCACCCGCGCCATGGGCCAAGGTTAAGCCCGCAGCCACCCGCCCGGTCCAACCCGGCGAAGTCGATTCAGCCGCGGGCCAGGCTGATCAGGGTCGACTCCATCGCCAGCAGCGGGGCCACGTTGCCCTCCAGCGCCTCGCGGCAGGCGAGCAGGGCATCGATCTTGCCCAGCGTGGCCTCCGGGGTCGAGGCGCGGGCCATCACCGCGATCTCGGCCGCCAGATCGTCGTTGATCAGCGCCGCGCCGGCCCGCGTCTGGACACTCAGCAGGTCACGATAGAACCCGGTCAGCTCGGTCAGCGCGCGGTCGATCGCGTCCCGCTGCAGCCGCTTGGCCCGCGCCTTCTGCTGCTCCTCGAGATCCTTGATCGCGGCCGCGGCCTGACGGGGTCGGGCGCCCTTGGTGCCGAACCCGAGCGCCTCCTCCAGGTCCTTGCGCTCCCGGGCGTCGAGGTCCGCGGTGGCCGTGGCCGCCTCGTCCGCCGCTGTCTTGACCAGGGTGTCGGCCGCCTGCAGGCAGGCCGAGAGGTCCTTCAACCGGAACGGCATCCCCAGGATCGCCCGCCGCCGGTCCCGGGCGGACTCGTGTCGGGCGAGGGCGCGAGCCCGACCGACATGCCCCTGGGCGGCCCGCGCCGCGTACGTGGCCAGGTCGGCCGAGATGCCGTCCCGGGTCTGCAGCAGCCGGGTGACGTCGTCGATGGTCGGGGTCTGCAGGGTGAGCGACCGGCAGCGCGAGCGGATGGTGACCACCACGTCGTCGGTGGTCGGGGCGCACAGGATCCAGACCGTCCGGGGGGCCGGTTCCTCGATCGCCTTCAACAATGCGTCGGCGCCGCGTTCGGTGACCCGGTCGGCGTCCTCGATCACCAGGACCTGACGCCGTCCCAGGGTCGGGCTCATGGACGCGCGACGGACCAGCTCCCGCACCTCGTCCACCCCGATCGACAGCATCTCGGTCCGGACCAGGGTGACGTCGGGGTGCGCTCCGGACAGCGAGGTGCGGCACTCGGTGCAGACGCCGCAACCGCCGCGCGGGCACTGCAGGGCGGCCGCGAACGCCCGAGCCGCATTGGACCGTCCGGATCCCGGCGGTCCGGTGATCAGCCAGGCGTGGGTCATCGCGTGGGCGTGCCCCGCGATCGCTCGCTGCAGCACGGCGACCGAGCGTTCCTGACCGATCAGGTCGACCCAGACCCCGGTCGTGGTCGCGCTGGTGGCGGGCTGACCGGCTGCCGGCCATCCGTCGGCGGTCGGCGCGGGCACGGTGCTGGTCACGGCCCTAGTGTGCCCGCCGCCGCCGACACCGCGTTCCCCCGATCCCACTCGGACGGCCCCGCAGCTTGCTGACGCACTCCTCCATCCGGCCACGCACGTGATGCATCACCTGCGTGAAGTACCGGAGGAGTGCGTCAGCGGGTTTGGGGTCGGTGGGTGCTGAGGAGGTGAGGGGCAGGCGGACAGATCAGCCGGGTGGCGCGGGGAGGAGTGGGCGGACGCGATCGCGTACCCGCTCGGTGATCTCGGCGATGGGCAGTCGGGCCGGGACCACCAGGTAGTGCTCGGGATCCGCCGCGGCCAGGGCCACGAAGAAGTCGCGGACCCGCTGGTGCAGGTCGTCGCCGGCCGCTTCCAGCCGGTCCTTGTTCACCTTGGCCGCCACCGCCTCGCCGGGATCGAGGTCCAGCAGCACCGTCAGGTTCGGACGCAGGTCCTCGGTGGCCCAGCGGGCGACCGACTCCAGCTCGGCCGGCGCCAGCACCCGGCCGGCGCCCTGGTAGGCCAGCATCGAGTCGACGTACCGATCGCAGACGACGACCGCTCCGGCCGCGAGGGCCGGCAGCACCACCTCGGCCAGGTGTTGCGCCTTGTCGGCGGCGTACAGCAACGCCTCGGCGCGCGGCGACAGGTCACCGGTCGCCGGATCGAGGACAAACCGGCGGATGGTCTTGCCGACCGCGGTGTCTCCGGGCTCGAAGGTGGACACGACCGGTACGCCCTGGGCCGTCACCCAGTCCACCAGCGCCCGGACCTGGGTGGTCTTGCCGACCGCATCGCCGCCCTCGAAGACCACGAACAGACCTGTCTCGGCCAGCACCCCGCGATCACTCACGGGCCCCCTGTCGCTCACAAACTCAGCCGAGCTTTCGACGGGTCTTCGGCCAGCGGGTGACGAACTCCGAGCGCACCGTACGGGAGGTCGCCCGGTCCTGCTCGAACTGCCGCCCCGCCTCGAAGGCGGCGGCCGGGGTGAGGTCGTCGATGCCCTCCAGGATGGTGGCGGCGGCGCGGTCCACCAGGTGGGCCTGCTCCAGGAGGGCGAAGGCCGGCCCGAGGCGCTCCAGGTCCGCGGCGGTCTGCTCGCGCGCCACCAGGGAGCGGATCACGGCCGACCGGGACAGATCCTGAGCCGCCGACCAGGCCGTGGCCCAGGTCTGCGGGGTGCCCCCGACGGCGAGCCGATCGGCGGCCCGGACGAACCTCGCGGTGGCGACCGCGTACAGGGCTTCGACGCCCTCGGCCGCGGGCTGGGAGGAGTCTGCCCCGGTCTTCGGGGCTCGGGCCGCCCCCACCAGCCGTTCCAGCAGCGACAGGTAGCGGCGGCTGCGCAGCCGCGCGCGGTACCCGTCCGGCGCGGCCGGCTGCGCGCTCAGCTCCACGTAGCTGCCGGGCCCGCCCAGGGCCGCGAGGTCGTCCGAAGACGACACCCCCGGCCAGCGCGAGCTCGCCGCCCCTGCTGCCGACGCCGACGACGGCGAGACGAGCGGAGTCTCCGGCGGAGCCACCAGCCAGTCGAGATCCTCGACCACGTCGTCCACCCAGTCGGCGCCGAGCACGGTCCGCAGCCCGACGAGTCGGCCGCGCAGGATCCCGGCTGACTCGATCAGGCGGACGGCGGCACCCGGATCGCCGTCGGTGAGCGCCAGGTCGCCGCCGATCAGGTCACGGACGCCCGCCCCCAGCAGCTGGGTGAGGAACTGGCCGAAGGTACCGTCGGTGAGCTTGGCCGGGGCCGGCAGATCGGACGGACCGGTCGCCGGCGCCCCGAGCCGCCGGACCAAGCGGGGGAAACGCTCGATCTCGGTGCCCCCCGCGGCCGCCAGGCACTGACCGAGCCACTCGGCCTGCACCGCATCGAGCCCGGGCCCGACGGGGGTCAGCATCACCTCGCGGTAGCGCGCGGTGGTCAAGCCGTTGCGCCGAACCGTCACCTTGTCGTCGCGGAGCAGGGCGACAGTTCGACCGTCGCCGTCCCGAAGGGCGAACTCTCGCCGTTCGCACCGCAGCGCCGCCACCGGCGACAAGGGAGCGCCCCGACGGAACGGCCGGACCAGCTGGGCCAGGTCATCGGGCAGCTCGCCCTGCCCCATCGGCATGATCAGCTCCTTGGGCAACAACGGCACCCAGTCGGGAGCACCGAGATACCACTCACCGCGCCCGTCCAGCACCCGATGGGCGAGCAGCAGCCCGGTGCGGATCAGCCGGTGGTCGGCCGCGTCCAGCAGGGTCAGGTCGATGTCGTACCCGGCGTTGTGCCCGGCCCGGGCCACCAGCGATGCCAGTCCTAGGTCGGGCCGCACCGGGCTCGGCACCTGCGAGCTGTACGGCATGTCGAACAGCCGTTGGCCGGCCGGTCGCACCGACGCCGGTGCCGGAGCGGCCGGG